>JANLTQ010000124.1:0-13134 GCA_031363005.1 Acidimicrobiia bacterium
CGCGCCGCCCTGGGCGCGAGGCGATACCGCGGTTGCGTTGGGAGGCGGCCCTGTAGTCGCGATTCTGCTGGCCGATTTCGATCGTGGCCGGAGCATGGACGAGTGCACATAGCTTGCGCCGATTCCACTGGACATTGTCGAACGCATGGTGAGTGTGTTGACGCTGCTTGGAGAAGAATGGATGTGAGTGTCACGCGTGGACGGAGTATCGGTGTGACCGGGTCCCGCTGGCGGCGATTAGCGTTTTCGGTTCTGTTCAATCCAACGGCAGGAGCAACAGGTGCTGGGTCGACGTGTTCTGGTTGTCGCGATAGCGGTAGCACTCAGCGGGTGCGCGTGGGCGCAGTACCGAGGGGACGCGGCACACACCGGCTACCAGCCGTTCGAGTCAACGATTGGCGTGTCGAACGTGCCTGCGCTGACCGAATCCTGGTCGAGTTCAAACGCCGATGCGTCGGGTGTGGTCGCCGGTGGTGTTCTGTACGCGCCAGGTGTCGGCGGTGTCAGGGCACTGGATGCGGCTGGGGTCAACGGGTGCAGCGGTAGCCCAAAGGTCTGTAGCCCACTGTGGACGGCTGAAATTCCGCTGACCAACTTCGTGAGCACTCCCGCCGTCTCGTCCGGGATCGTGTACGTGAACGTCTCTTCCGGGATGCTTCTCGCGTTCGACGCCGCTGGCGTGCATGGGTGCGACGGCGCGCCCAAGATCTGCACTCCGCTGTGGTCGGCCGCGATAACCGAGGGTGGCGCACTTTTCGGGTCGCCGACCATTGCGTCTGGCGTCGTGTACGTCGGTGATGGCCGCGGCTATTTGTACGCGTTCGATGGAGCGGGCATTGCGGGCTGCTCGGGCGTGCCCAAGACGTGTGCACCATTGTGGACGGCACTGGGTGCCGGTGGCGGAGCGGGAACCCCGACGGTCGCGAGCGGGCTCGTGTACATCGGTGGACTTCACAAGTTGGCGGCCTTCGATGCGTCGGGTGTGAATGGGTGTTCTGGCGTGCCCAAAATCTGCGCGCCCTTGTGGACCGCCGCGGCGCCGGACCGGATCTGGACGCTCGCAGTCGTGGACGGCGTGGTCTTCGCGAGCGGGAACGGGACGACGACTGCCGGCGAGCTCGACGCGTTCGATGCGGCGGGGATCGACGGGTGTTCAGGGGTACCCAAGACCTGCGCCCCGCTGTGGACGGCGACGACGACGAGCTTTCTCGGTAACCCGTCCGTTGCGATGGGTACCGTCTACGCGACCTCTCTCCAAGGGACGCTCTTTGCCTACGATGCGAAGGGCGTTCAGGGATGTTCGGGTACGCCGAAGACCTGCGTACCCAAGTGGACGGCCGACATGCACGCGACTGCAGGATGGTCACCAACCGTCGCAAATGGAGTGGTGTACGCGCCGACGTTCAACAAGCTGCTCGCGTTTGAAGCCACCGGCGCGCGATGTCCGGGAACCCCCGGCGTGTGCCAGCCGCTCTTGGTCTCGCCCTCGTTCAACGCGGGACTGGTCGATCCGATCGTCGTAAACGGAACCGTCTTTGTGTACTCACAGGACGGGACGATCCACGCCCTACGTCTACCCGCCTGAGCCGAGACCTTGATCGACCGGCTCGCGCGGTAGCGAGTCCGGTATCAACCCGAGATGAGGTCTACAGCGTGCGGTGGAGTTTCCCGCCGGAATCCGGACGGAAGAACTCGTAGCGCCCGCGGCCGTGTTCCTTCGCGCGATACATCGCGGCGTCGGCGTTTCGAATCAGGGCGTCGGGGTCGTCCTCGGGACCGCTCGCGGTGGCGATGCCGACACTCGCACCGACCTTGGCCGGGGATCCGGCGACGACGATGGGCTCGTGGAGCGCGTCGAGGATTCGCTGGGCGACATCGTGGAGTTCTCCACGATCCGAGACGTGCTGCATGAGTACGACGAACTCGTCGCCACCGAATCGAGCGACGATGTCGTGGCTCCGGACCGCATTGCGCAGGCGTGCCGATGCCGTCTTGAGCAATTCGTCGCCGGCGTCGTGGCCCAGCACGTCGTTCACGATCTTGAACTGATCGAGGTCGATGAACATCAAGGCGACCGTTCCGGTTCGATTGCCACGTCCGAGCGCTTGCAGAGCATTGATCAAGGACTCGAGCAACAGGCGCCGGTTCGGGAGTCCGGTGAGCGGATCGTGCGTGGCCTGGCGCCCGAGCGCCGCCTCTGCGTGCTTGAGCTGGGTGATATCGAGGGTCGACACGAACGCTGCGGGAAGATCGGGGGCCTGCGCAGTGACGGGAACCCCGCGCCAGGAAACCCACCGGGTGCCGTCGCCGAGCTTCACGTCGGCCTCGGCGCGGTTCCCGCGCTCCACGGACTGCATTGCGGCGGCGAGCAGGTCGCGGCTGGTGGGATGCACCTGGTCGAGCAGCGCATTCGTGTCGATGCCGACGACTTCAGTTCCGAAGACATCTTGGCCCTCGCGGTTCGCGTAGGTGACGCGCATGCCGCGGGCGACTTCGAAGATGCCGACGGGTGCGCTGTCGGCCAACAGCCGGAATCGTCGCTCACTCGTCGTGGTCGCTTCGTGGGCGAGTCGCTTCTCGTGAATGAGGTTGACGAATCGGGCGATGACCCCGGTGGCGAGGAGCGCCGAACACACGCCGACGAAGACCGCGCCTTCGGTCGTGCTCGTATCGGCAGTGATGCTCACCGCGGGACCGACGACCAGGGCGACACCGAGCAGGATCAACCGGCTGGTGTCGCTGGACGAGTCGGGCGCCGTCGGCTCGGTGATGCGCATCCGCCGGTCGGCGCACAGGGCGGCCAGTCCGAGGAGTGCGTACGCGAGGAACGCCACCGGCGCGGTCACGGCTTCGAGGTCGGTGTGGAACCGTTCGCCGATCTGTTGCACGAGGTCGGCGGCGAGCACGAGCCCGACGCTCACCCCGATGATTTCGAGCGCGCGCGACTTCCGGCCCGGCACAAGCGCCATCCAGCCGAGAATGGTGATCAGGATTCCGTCGCCGAGGGGATAGGCGGCGAGAACGAGTCGGTCGACGATGGTCGTCGATGTTCCTGGCGGTGTGACCCAGAAGGCCCACACCAACATCGCCGACGCGATGGCGATGACCGACGCGTCCAGGAACGCGATGCGGCTGGGTGAGTCACTCCGGAGCCGGGCGATGATGGCGAGCCCGGTCCCGATGGCGAGGTAACCGAGGAGGGACATTGCGTCGGACCAATGGCCGTTGCGTCCGGCCATGAGGTCCCGGAGCAGGTATCCCGTGGTCCACATCGCGACCCCGGCTGCGATACACACCCACGGGTTGGGGCCGGTCTGGTGAGATCGGCGCGCCGCCATCAGGGTGGCGACGACGACGGCGAGTCCGACGATGCCGCGGATGAACCATGCGAGGTGGCCCGAAACGACACACGACGCGACGAGCGCCACCAGCGCGATGCCGAAGCACGCACCGGTCAGGACACGCGCGCGTCCACGCGCGGTCGGCCGAAGTTCGGACAGATCCGCCATTGAGTGCTGCATCGGCGTGATTTGCCCCGACCTTCAGGCCCAAAACGCTCGGAGTGACCGATGTGCGGGTACGGTCCCCGGCGTGTCCCATCCGGCGCCCACCACCACGACCGACGACTCGCCCGACAAGAACCGGCCGCCGACGCGCCCGGAGGGCTTGACCGACGCCGAGGTCGCAGACCGAGTTGCACGCGGCGATGGCAACGACACCGGTGAGCGAACCAGTCGGACGCTGAACGAGATCGTCCGGGCGAACGTGTTCACCCAGTTCAACGCGATTCTCGGCATCATGTTCGCGTTGGTCCTCGTGTTCGGTTCCCCGGCGGACGGCCTCTTCGGCATCGTCCTCGTGTCCAACGCGCTCATCGGCATCGTGCAGGAGCTCCGCGCCAAGAAGACGCTCGACGAGCTCGCGGTACTCAACGCCCCGATCGCACGCGTCGTGCGCAACGGTCAGGTCACCGAGATCCCCGTTGCCGGTGTGGTACTCGACGACCTCCTGGAGCTGCGCACCGGCGATCAGGTCCCCGCAGACGGCACCGTGACCACGGCGACCGGTCTCGATCTCGACGAGTCACTGCTCACCGGGGAGGCCGATGCCGTCCTGAAACAGCCCGGTGACCAGGCACTGTCCGGAAGCTTCGTGGCGTCCGGTTCCGGTCGGATGCAAGCGACGGCCGTCGGCGCGAATGCTTATGCCCGCAAGCTCGCCACCGAGGCCCGACGGTTCACGGTGACGAAGTCCGAACTCATGGAGGGAATCAACCGCATCCTGCGGTACATCGTGTGGCTGTTGGTGATCGTGACGCCGCTCCTCTTCCTACGTCAGCTCCAACACAACGACGTGCCCGCGGCTGTCATCGGTGCGGTGGCGGCGATCGTCGGCATGGTGCCGCTCGGATTGGTGTTGCTCACCTCGGTGGCGTTCGGGGTGGCGGCGGTGACCCTGGCCCGCCGCAAGGTGCTGGTCCAGGAGCTCCCCGCGGTCGAAGGGTTGGCGCGGGTCGACGTCGTCTGTCTCGACAAAACCGGCACGCTCACCGAAGGGTCCATCGTGTTCTCCGAGATCGAGCCGACGGGGGAGATGCCGGCGGCCGACATCGAATCGGTACTCGGTGCGTTCGCCGCCGACGACAACGCCAATGCGACCCTCGCGGCGCTCGCGGGTGCATTCCCTGATCCGGGGTGGTCGCGCTCGGGCGCGACGCCGTTCTCGTCGGCACGGAAGTGGAGCGCGGTCTCGTTCGCCGACCAGGGGAGTTGGGTCTTGGGCGCCCCGGAAATGGTCTGGCCCGATGCCGACGACGCCGTCAGCCGGCGGGCCGACGAACTGGCCGCCACCGGGAGTCGCACCCTGCTGCTCGCGCGGACCGAGGCGCCACTGTCGGCGGACTCACTTCCGGCCGATCTCGAGCCCGTCGCCCTTGTTCGGTTCGACGAGCACGTCCGCCCCGACGCCGCCGAGACGCTCGAGTATTTCCGTACCCAGGGCGTTGCCCTCAAGGTGATTTCGGGTGACAACCCGCGGACGGTCGGCGCGGTGGCCCGCCGGGTGGGGCTGGATGCCGGTGAACCGGTCGACGCCCGCGAGCTCCCCGAGGATCAGAACGAACTCGCCGACGTGCTCGAGCACCACTCGGTCTTCGGTCGCGTCACTCCGCAGCAGAAGCGAGCAATGGTCGGCGCCTTGCAATCGCGCGGGCATGTCGTGGCGATGACCGGTGACGGCGTGAACGACGCGCTGGCGCTCAAGGACGCCGATATCGGCGTGGCGATGGGGTCCGGTGCGGCGGCGACGCGCTCGGTGGCGCAGCTGGTGTTGCTCGACGGCAAGTTCTCCACTCTGCCGGGTGTCGTTGCCGAGGGTCGGCGCGTCACCGCCAACATCGAACGCGCCGCCAACCTGTTTCTCACGAAGACGGTCTACGCCGCGCTCATCGCTATCGCCGTTGTGGTCACCGGCTGGCCGTACCCGTTCCTGCCCCGCAACTTCACCGTGATCGACACGCTGACCATCGGCGTGCCCGGGTTCTTCCTCGCGTTGGCGCCGAATACCCGGCGGTACGTGCCCGGTTTCGTCAACCGGGTGCTGCGCTTCGCAATCCCGGCCGGGGTTGCGATCGCGATCGCGACCTTCGTGGCCTACGGGATTGCCCGCGACGATCGGGTCACTCGTGAGGCACGGACCGCAGCCCTCGTGGTGGTGCTCGTCGTCGGGCTCTACGTCCTGATGGTGTTGGCGCGCCCGTTCACGAAGTACCGCGCCCTCCTGGTCGCGGCGATGACCGCGGCCGCAGTCTTGGTCGTCGCCATTCCCGCGTTCCGTCACTTCTTCGCACTGCGCGTGCCGACCGGAGCCGTACTGGCGATCGCAGCAGGATCGGCGGCGGTCGGTTGCGTGGCGGTCGAGCTGATCGCCCGTTGGCGCAGGACCGGAGAGGACATCGACGATGGTGCGCCGGCCGTCGACCCAGTGCCCGCGGAGCTTGTCACTCCGAACTGAGAACGCGACGAGACGCCCCCGCAGGGGCGCCTCGTCGGTGTGAAACCGGTATTCAGCTCTGGGGTGCTGCGTCGCGGTTCGGGAGCTTGATGTCGCAGGCTTTCGCTGCGGCCTTGAGGGCGGTGACCTTCTCCGGGGTGAGGGGCCGGATGGGTCGGGTGATGCCCTGGTCCTTCAGGCATTGCTTCTGCGTGTCGGTCAGGTGGAGCCGGTGGTGGCGAGCGCCCCTGGTCTCGGTGTCGGTCGTGCCGGCGTCGGCGGCCCCCGCCGGTGCGGTGAAGGCGACGGCAGACACGCTGAGCGCGGCGGCCGTCAATCCGGTGCCGACGAGTCGGCGAAGTGTGGAACGGTTCATGAGTTGAACTCCTTGGTCGGGGTGATGTCGTACATCTTCGACCCACCACGTGCGCGTGCCGTCAGGGAAATGTTCGGGAATGACCAAGTCCCGAACGCCTCCGGTTCAGGAAGCCGGTGGCGTGGCCGGCGGCGGGACCGCCGGTGGACCGACCGGGGGCGGTACCGCTGCAGCCGGTCCAGTGCCGCGGGCGACCTTGTTCTTCGCCATCGAGTAGCTCTCGAGGTAGCGCTCGCGGACGTCCGGAACGCCGGGCCGACTGATGATTCGGAAGTTCTCGACGACGTATCCGACCGAACCGTGGCTCAACTGCTTGAGCGTCCCGGTGGGAAGCGCAGGATCGTCGACGAACTCGTCGGCGACCGGAATGGTCTGGAGGATGTTCGGGCCTTCGGCGCGACAGCTCCGGCCTTCCTTGTTCCCGAAGAACGACACCGTGACCGAGGTGTCGTTGTACGACGTGCGGATCAGAATCCCGGAGCGCGAGTCGTTGCGGAACTTGTTGTCGATCGACGGGTAGTTCAAGGTGGCTTCGCGACCCATCGGGTAGCGCGAGATGTACAGCGCGTGCACGGTGTGAGTGACGTCCTGGAAGCAGCCGAAGAAGGTGGCGTTGTAGAGCGTGGTCGACAGCTGACTCACACCGCCACCGACCGAGTCTTCGAACTCGAGGTTGGCGCCGATACCCGGAGCGAGGACATACCCCTTCTCCGTCGTGCGCGGTCCGAGCGTGTCGTTGAGGCTGAACGTTCCTCCGGCTTCGACGATGGTGCCGTTGATCGTGTCGGCGGCCCGGTGAATGTTGGTGACGCGTGGCGCGCAACACGGGTGATTGGTGGTGTATGAGGCCACAAGTTCGGTGATGTTCTGGCGTTGGGCCCACTCGGTCGTGCGCGCCGGCGGAGTGACGGCGGTGCGGGCAACGATCGCGTGCTCGCCGCTCTCGATCGCGCGACCGAGCGCGGCGATGGACACCGTCCGGCCCTCAACTGCCGGGACCACCGATACCGATGTCCCGGTGATCGCGAAGGTTGCGTCCTTGGGTGCAGTTTCGATCGCTGCGAGCTGGGCGCCGATCGCGGCTCGCAGGGTGGCGTCGTCGACCGAGAGTTCGAGGCGGCGACCCTGGATATGGGTGCGCAAGGTTGCGGCGACCTGCGCCGGCGTCAATGTGATCTGGGTGGCGCCGGAGGTGACGATCACCGGTGCCGCCAGCAGTCGGCGGGCTCTCCGAGCCGCCGCGTTCACCTGCGCCAGGGTGATGGCGGGGGCGGTCCGGCCGAGCCTGAGCCGGCCGATCTCGGTGGACCCGACGCTCATCGTGGCGATGACGCGGCGTTCGGCTTCGGTCCGGTCGATGCCGATACCACGCCGAGGTCGAATCTCGGCCACCTGGCCGTTGTCGAAGCGCAGCCCGCCGTCGACTAAGCCTTTGCCGGTCGCGCCCACCCACGAGTCGATCACGGCCGCGAGCCGAGTCCGGTCGTACCGCACGACGAGCCGAACCCGATCGGCACGGATGCGTCGCAGGATCGTGCCACTGAGTGTGTCGAGGGGATTGGTGGCTCGCCCTCGGCGGCGGGCGTTCCGGACTGTGGCGGCCGCGTCGACGTGGTAACCGATGGCCGACGGGTCCAACGTGAGGTCGGTGGTGCCGGCGTGGGCGTGGATCGGCTGGGCGGTGAGGCGTGTACCCAAGTCGGCGATGGTGTGAAGCGCCTCACGTTCGCTCATGTTGCCGAGCGCCATACCTGCGACCTCGACGCCGCCGAGCACTCGGTCGCGGTGCGTGACGCGATCGCCGATCGCGACGATGACCACGAACAGGACCGCACTGGCGACGGCCATTGCCGCGAGGCCTGGCCGCTGCTCATTCCAGGCTCGGGCCAATGCCGCGCGCCCGGGTGCGGGAAGCGGTTCGAGGCTCGGCCGAGGTGGTCCGGGGGGAGAAAGGTCGGTCGCCAAAGCGTTGCAAAATTAGTGCACCGACATCGAAGAACGGCAGTCGCGGATAGGGTCCGCCGTTTCGGTGATTCGGAGGTCATCCATGTCGGCGGTACTCGACGATCGTTCTGCGCCTGCGTTGCAGGAGTTCACCCGGTCCTGGCTGGCGGATCATCTCCCTGTCGGTTGGATGGAAGCGGTCGATGCGGGCGATTCCGCTGCGGTTGGGTCATTGCGGGCGGCCATGTCCTACGACGATTGGTGCATTGCGCTCGGTGAAGCCGGTCTTGCGACCCCGACCTGGCCTGCGGAATACGGCGCCGGTCTGTCACTCGCTCCGGGTGAAGCCAAGGCCGTGAACGATGTGCTCGCGCGGTACCAGGTGCCTCGCCCCTACAACATCATCGGTATCGGAATGGGTGGCCCGACGCTGCTCGCCTGGGGCACCGAGGAGATGAAGCACCAACTCCTCAAGCCGCTGGCGTGCAACCAGGAGATCTGGTGCCAGCTGTTCTCGGAACCAGGCGCCGGCTCGGATGTTGCGGGCTTAGCGACGCGCGCGGTGCGCGACGGAGACGAATGGGTCGTCAACGGTCAGAAGGTCTGGACGACCGTCGCGCACATCTCCCGCTGGGGAATGCTGCTGTGCCGGACGGATCCGGACGTGCCCAAGCACGGCGGCCTGTCGTATTTCGTCGTCGACATGCACCAGCCCGGAGTGGAAGTTCGTCCGCTCGTCCAGATCACCGGCGACGCCGAGTTCAACGAAGTCTTCTTCAATGACGCTCGAGTACGCCACGATTGGATGCTCGGTCGGGAAGGCGACGGCTGGAAGGTCGCCATCACCACCCTGATGAACGAGCGGGTGTCGCTCTCGGGTGCGGGGTCGATCGGTGGCGATGCCGTCGGCGGGAGTTCGTTCGACCGGCTGCTTGCTCGCACCACTGACACCTCGAATCCGATCGTGCGCCAGCAACTCGCCCAGGCCTACATCGAGAGCCGGCTCATCCGCATCAACAACGAACGTGCGGCATCGAAGCGTAAGAGCGGAGGTGAGGCGGGTCCCGAGGGCTCGATCACCAAGCTCATGCAGGCCGAGTTCAACCAGCGCCTTCAGAACCTCGCCATCGATCTGGAAGGGATGAACGGCATCGCGTGGGAAGGGTCGGCGCTCTCCAAGACCGAGCGGGTCGGGCGCTCGCCCAAGGTCGAGGAAGACGCGATGGTGGCCTTCGGATTCCTTCGCGCCCAGGCCAACACCATCGAGGGTGGGACCTCGGACGTGATGCGGAACATCCTCGGCGAGCGGGTGCTGGGTCTCCCGAAGGAACCGGATACGTCGCGGGAGCTTCCCTGGATCGACGTTCCCCGCTCGGCGTAGCTGCAGACGAGGGGAGTCCGGTGGACGAAGCCCTGGTTGAGTTCCTCCGGTCTCGCGGCGCAACCGGCGACGAGATCGCCGCCGCCGAGCGCGAGGGCATGCTGACGCTGCTCGTGATCGATCGGCTCCTCGTGCCCGGGTCTCCGTACCTCGACTCGGATTCGGTCGCGGCGCGTAGCAACGTGCCGAACGAAACCGCCACGATGTTGTGGCGGGCTCTGGGGTTCCCGGACGTCCCCGAGGGGTCGCCCGTCTTCACCGACGAGTCGGTCGAGGTGCTCCGTGCGCTCCACACCAGCACGCAGTCGTCGATGTTCGTCGACTCCGATGCCGAACTGCTCGTGGCCCAGGTGAGAGCGGTCGGGTCAGGCCTCGCGCGCGTGGCCGAATCGATGTCGGATCAGATCGCCGAAGGGATCGTCGGTGCGCGTCTGGGCGGCGCGGATGACGCCACCGTGGCCGGCATCATCGCCGAGACGCTGGACTGGAAGTTGTTAGCGCGGATGAACGATTACGCGCTCCGCGTGCAGCTCCGCGCCGCGATCTGGCGGAAGCTGCTGTCGCCTCCGCTCGAGTCGGGTGAGATTCCGTCGCTGGCGGTCGGGTTCGTCGACCTGGTCGGCTACACCGCGATCAGCCAGGAACTCGACGGTAAAGAGCTGGCCGCGCTGGTGAAGCGCTTCGAGGCCGTGACCTATGACACGGTCGCACGCCTCGGCGCGCGGCTGGTGAAGACGATCGGCGACGAGGTGATGTTCGTCACTGAAGATCCCGAGATCGCGCTGAACGTTGCGCATGCCCTGACGGAACGGACGGGCTCGGACGACGTGTTGCCTCGTGCTCGAGCCGGGCTCGCGTTCGGGCCGGCACTGGCTCGAGAAGGCGATTACTACGGGGCGGTGGTCAACCTCGCGCACCGCCTCGTGGAGATCGCCCGGCCGTCGTCGTCGGTGGTCTCGGCCGAGTTGGCCGCCGTGCTCGCGACCCGAGACGGGTTCTCGTTCCATCGGTTGCGGCCTCGGAGGATTCGAGGGATCGGTCGGGTCGAGATCTATGCCGCCCGAGTCGTCGGGGCCGAGGAACCTGCGGGCGAGACGCACTAACTTCGAAGTCATGACCGCTGCTCCCCTCTGTCTGCTGTCCGTTCACGCGCACCCCGACGACGAAGCCTCGAAAGGGGCGGGCACCGTGGCGAAGTACGCAGCCGAGGGGATCCGGGGGGTCCTGGTGTGCTGCACCGGCGGCGAGGAAGGCGAGATCTTGAACCCGGCCGTGGACACGCCCGAGGTCCGGGAGAACTTGTTTGCGGTGCGCATGGACGAACTCCAGGCGAGCGTCGATGCCATTGGTTACGCGTCCCTGCACATGCTCGGGTACCGAGATTCGGGCATGAAGGACACCGAGACCAACGCCCGAGCCGACAACTTCGCGAACGCGCCGTTTGAGGAAGCCGTCGAGCGACTGGTGCGGATCATTCGGGCTGAACGCCCTCAGGTCATCATCACCTACGCCGACGATCGCGAGTTCTATCCCCACCCCGACCACGTGCGGGTGCATGAGATCTCGGGCCCGGCCTTCGACGCCGCCGGTGACCCGGATCGGTTTCCGGACGCCGGAGCGCCGTGGCAGCCGTCGAAGCTCTATTACACGGGCTGGTCCGGTCGACGGGTTCGATTGCTGCACGAGACCTACCTCTCACGCGGCGAGGAGAGTCCGTTCGCGCAGTGGTTCGAACGCGGATTCAGTGAAGACGGTGACGAGCGGTTCACGACCTTTATCGACGTCGGGGATTTCCTACGGCATCGACGCGCCGCGCTCCTCGCGCACCGGACCCAAGTTGATCCCGAAGGGTTTTGGATGCGCCTGCCGGACGACGTCCTGCGCGAGGTCTTTCCGTGGGAAGAGTTCGAGTTGGTTCGGACGCTCGTTCAGACCGGAGTCGCCGAAGGGACGGCGGAGGACGATCTGTTCGCCGGCCTCCGTGAAACCGCACCGACGCGCGTCGCGTAGTCGATCACGAGGGGGATACGAGATGGCGAAGTACCTGAGTCCGGAATGGATCGACGAAGGTCGAGCGTTGGCGCACGCGCAGCCGGAACGTCCCGGCGCCACCGCCCGCATGCAGTACGTGGTGACCGGTGGACCCGACGGCGACATCAAGTACTGGTGGCAGCTCGAGGACGGGAAGTTGCTCGAGAGTGCGCTCGGCGTGATCGACGACCCTGATTTCACGATGACGCTGGGATACCAGGACTCGGTCAAGATCCAAAAGGGTGAGCTCGACCTCAACACGGCGTTCATGCAGGGCCGGATGAAGGTGACGGGTGCGATGGGCAAGCTCATGCAGCTGCTCCCGCTGACCACCTCGACCGAGTACCAAGAACTCCAAGCCATCGTTCGGGCCCACACCGAGTTCTAGCGGTCGTGCGCACCCGGCCGGCCACGACGGGGGTCAGGCGCGTTGTAGCTCGCGCAGTTCTCGGTATCCGATCCGTACGACCCCCGCTCGATCGAGCAGGTGGGAAAACGCAGCGTCGTGACACAACGTGGCGTAGTCCTCGACGCGCGCCGCCCAGTCTGGATGGGACGATCGCAACTCGTCGGTGTCCACGGCGGGGTGAAGGTAGACCTCGGTGACGCCGGGTCGAAGGTCATAGAGCAGTTTCTCGATAGTGCGCCGCGCGCCCATCGGTGAAGTGACGAAGTGGTCGGGAAACACGACCCCTTCCTCCGCGGCCAGACGCCGGAACGGGAACCCCACCCGACTCTCGGACCGGGCGCCGGACAGTCGGAGTGGCAGTGCGAAGTCGATCGCGAGTTCGAGGTACACGTCGAAGAACTCGGGCCGGAGTTGCAGCGTGCCCATGTGACTGTCGAGGTGACTGACGTCGAAACCCCAGAAGATGGCGCGCTCGATCTGGGCCCGACACTCCTTCCGAACTTCCTCGACGTCTGCGTGGTCCCAGACATCTTCGATCGTGCGTGGGAATCCGCCGTCGCCGTCGAGCAGGCTCGGCGAGTGGGTGATTGGGCCCCACCGGTAGTTCTCCCACTCGGAGTTGAGGGTGAGGTGCACGCCGACGTCTTCGCCGCGGTACATCGCCGCGGCGTCTCGCGACCACGGACACGGCACCATCAAGGTGGCGCTGGTCCCCAAACCGGATCGGATGGACTCGTACACCGCAACGTTGGCGGCGCGTGACGACCCCAGGTCGTCGCAGTTGATGATGAGCAGCTTCGCGTCGGCCGCGTGCCCGAGCCGTTCCGCCAGTTCCATCTTCCGAGCCTACGGGAAGTTTGTTCCGGTTAGACCCGCTCGATGAGGGTGCCGGTGCCGAGGCCCCCGCCGCAACACATCGTGACCAGACCGAAGGTGGCGTCGATGCGCTCGAGTTCGTGCAGGGCCGTGGTGATGAGGCGGGCGCCGGTCGCGCCGACGGGG
>JANLTQ010000145.1:0-2641 GCA_031363005.1 Acidimicrobiia bacterium
GGCGCCCCGGTGCTCCCAGGCTCATGGTCCACGCCGAGAACATCGACGCTTCGGTCCGAATCTTGAGTTCCCGCCCCACCGCTGCTGACGTCGAAAGCGGTACGAAATGAGCGGCTCAGGCGAGGGTCAGATTGCGGTCCAACCACCGTCGACCGTGAGGACCTGCCCCGTCACGTAACTGCTGGCGGTTCCGGCGAGGAACAGGAGCGCGCCGTCGAGCTCGTGGGGAAGGCCGGAACGTCGGAGCGGCGTCTTCTCGACGATCCACTCCGCCAACTTCGGGTCGGAGAACATCGCCGCTGACATCTCGCTCGTGAACCAACCGGGCGCGAGTGCGTTCACCCGGATGCCTCGGCGGGACCACTGGCTGGCGAGCTCCCGGGTGAGGCTGATCAGCCCACCCTTGGATGCTGCGTATCCCGCCTCGGGGACCCGTCCCACGCCCGAGATGCCGTAGATGGACGCGATGTTGACGATCCGCCCTGCGACCGAATGCTCGGCCATATGGCGCGCCGCGGCCTGCGCGAGGGCGAACGGAGCCACGAGGTTGAGCTCGACGGTGTCCCGAAAGTGATCGACGGGTTCGTCGAGGGCCCGCATCGGTTCGCTGCGGCCGGCGTTGTTGACGAGGACGTCGATACGACCACCGGCCGCGACCACGCGGGGGACGAGTGAGTCCCGCTGATCGGGATCACTCAGATCACAGGAGAGCACAATCGGGTCGTGGAGATGCGTGGCCAGATCGTCGAGTCGGTCCGCGCGGCGGGCGGCGATGGCGACGCGGGCGCCCACCGCGTCGAGCACGCGTGCGAATCGGGCGCCGAGCCCGGAACTCGCTCCGGTCACCAGGACGACCTGGCCGTCGAGCCGGAATCCGGCAAGTGGATCGAACGGTTCCAGGTAGAACGATGTTGGGTCGGAGTCCATCGAGTCGCACGATAACCAACCGCGCGCGCCGTTCGGATCAGCGAGGTCGGTTCAACCTCGCAGCAGCGTGACCAGCACGTTCCGAGCCGGCTTGGCGCGGAAGTCGTGGCGCAGGATGCCGAAGTTGCCGTAGACGCTGGACGGGTCCGTTCCGCTGTCCCGAACCGAGAACCAGAGCAGGGGACCGGTGAAGCTCCGGAAGTCACGATTCCAACCGGTGTAGTAGTCCCGCAGGAGTTGCGCTTGGCGAAGCGGCGCAACGGCCTTGGTATCGGTGCCCGTTCCGGCACCGGCCTCGGTACCCCAGACCTTCTTGTTCGCGTCGCCGTGTTGCACCATGACATCGTGCAACGCGCGGGTCTGCTGGAAGGCGCTCCACGGAGCCACGGTCAGTGGGCTCTCCGGAAACGTGTACGGGTGATGAGCGAAGGCATCGAACGACCGGCCGGCGCCCAGGTCGTAGAGGTTGCGAAGGAACGTCACCGGGGCCATGTCTTGGCCGTTCGGGTCGTCGCCGGCCGGGGCGGTCGCACCGGCGAGCACCACGGAGTTCGGGTCGAGTGGTTTGATCGCGGCGTAGGTCTGCTGGAGCATCACCGCGTAACCGGCGACGTCGACGGTCGGCTGGACAAAGGGGTAGTGGTTCGCTTCGTTCCAGACCTGCCAGACGCGGACAGAGTTGTGCAGTTCGGGGATCGGTGATGTCGGGCCGTACCGCTCGACGGCCGCACGGGCGAATCGCGCCATCGCGCCGGGGTCGGTGGGGAAGCAGTGACTTGTGTTGGCGCACGCGGCGCGCCGCGCCCACGGCGGGCTGTAGGCGAGGGTGCCGATGATGCGCAGACCGCGCTCGTGGGCCTCCCGCACAACGGTGTCGGTCGAGCGGTCCCACCGGAAACTGTCCGGGCCGTCACCTTGGATGGAGTTCCAGTCGAAGTCGAGGGCGATCCAGCGCGCGCCGGTCGCAACCATCGCGTCCATTTCGAGTTGGCGCTCGGCGTCGTCCATCCACAGGATGCCCGATCCGGGGTTGAAGCCGGCGCGTCGGCCGAGGGTGGTGATGCGGTTGGCCGAGACGGTGCCGTCGGAACTGACGCCGCCCGAGGTTGGGTTCCCCGCTGCGGTGGGGGCAGCGGGTGCTACGGGGGTTCCCGGTGTCGCCGGAGGAGGACCGAACGGCGCCGTTCCCCAACCGCACGCGCCGAGGAGCACGGCAAGGGCGGTGAGGCCGAGGATTCGAGTCGAGCGGTGACGGACGTTCATGGCAGACCTTTTCGTTGAGTGGAACAGCTTCCGTATCGTCACGGAGGGTGGGATTTGTGAACCCTGACCTTCACTGAACGTGGGTCTGAAGGCGGAACAGTCCGATCGACCCAGGGCGAACGGGCATGATCCGGACACCACGCAGAGCGGCGACCCGTTGCCGCAGGAACTAAGAAGCTGTGATGCGCGCCCTGACGTACCACGGACCTCTCGACATCCGGGTCGAATCAATCCCCGACCCGCAACCCTTCGACGCCGAGGGCGCCATCGTGGCGGTTCGGGCGTGCGGGATCTGTGGCAGCGATCTGCACATCTACGAAGGCCACGGATTCAGCGCCGACCTCGGCTTCTGCGTCGGCCACGAGGCGGTCGGCGAGGTGGTCGAGATCGGCCGGGGCGTGCAGCGGCTTAAGGTCGGCGACAAGGTGATGATCTCGGCCGCCGTCGGCTG
>JANLTQ010000179.1:0-6122 GCA_031363005.1 Acidimicrobiia bacterium
GCGCATCCCCGGCACGCATCGTCACCGCGCCCGCATCCTCCGGGCCGAACGGGCGGTCCAACGGCCACGCATGGCTGCCCGGCACGACCATCGTCGAGCCCATCTCGGGCGTGTATTCGCCCAGCGCGACGAGCACCGAGATCTGCAGGTCGATGCCGAGCTGCGCGGCGAACGACCAGTTGACGTCGTCGCGGTGCAGGGCCTGCGCCTCGTTGCCCGGCCCGATGAAGATCGTCTCCGCCTGGCTCATCCAGTAGTCGCCGCAGTACGGCAACAACACGCGGTCGGCCAGATCCAGCAGCGTCGGGTGCAGGAGGAACTCGTCGACCATCGTCGGACTCTTCGCCGGGATCCCTTGCACACGAACCGTGTTCGCGCCGTAGAAGGAATCGTCGAAGCCTTCACGGAATCCGGGCTGGCGCGCGGCCACGGAGGGCGCGAGCTCAGCGTCGATGCGGTCGACGGTTTCACGGTCGAGCAGTCCCTTGATGACGAGCCCGCCATCGCGGTCGATCGTCTCGAGGAGGAGGTCGGAGTCGGTGTCAGGGGTCAGGCGCGCGAGACCGTCAGCAGGACGGGGGATGCGGCGGGACCACGCTGCGCCGAGATAGGCAGAGGCACGGGTCAGCAAGAGAACCAAGTCTTCCAGCTCGGGGCCATGAGAACGGGTATCGACCAGTGTGACCCGAACCCTGAGCTTTTCTCGGTCAGGAAACCACTCCGGGTGGTCAGCCTCGGACGGCCCGCCCGCAGGACATCGTCACCAGGATCTTCGGGCCCTGGAGGACGAATCGGTCCACCTTCTCAACCGTCAGGCCAGCGTTTTCGGCCAGCTCTGCCGGGTCACGGGTGAGGTGGCACCCACCGCCGATGCGTTTCTGGATCGGCTCGAACCGACGCTGTCGTGCGAACACTTTCGGATCTTCGCTCCGCCCGTGCTCGACGAAATGGAGCGCTCCTCCTGGTTTGAGGACTCTCACGATCTCCGCCATTGCCGAGTCGATGTCTGGGATCGTGCACAACGTGAACGTCGAAAGCACCGCGTCCGCAGATCCGGACTCGATCGGCAATGCGGCGCCGTCGAGCCCGACGAACTCGATCGGGGGATGTGCGATCTGGGCCATCCGCTTCCTAGCCATCTCCTGCGCCCGCGCCGACGGCTCGACTGCGAGGACCCGGTCCACCTCCGCCGGATACAGGCCAATGTTCGGCCCCGACCCGAATCCGATCTCCACCACGGTGCCACGCAAGCCGGCGAGCGCCGGGCGACGGACGGGCACCATCGCCTTTCCTCCGCAGGTGACATTCACGACGTGCGGGAGCACGTGCTCCGCATACCAACTCACCGGCGAACCATTGAAGTCACGCGAGTAACGAACGTTCGGCTTCGCGCAGTCGGCCGCTCAAGACACCGAGGAACTTCAACGCCAGCGCGGGGTACTGCTTCAGCAGCGCCCGAAAGTTGAACTCCGCGATCGACCATGTCTCGAGCGGGCTTGCCGCTACCACCGATGCGGTCCGCGGTCCTCCGTCGAAGACCGACAGCTCACCGAAATACGAGCCGGGTCCGAGCGTCACCCGCGTCCGGCCGTTGGTTTGCACTTTGGCCGCGCCGGACTGGATCACGAAGAACCGTCCCCCTTGCGAACCCTCGTCCACCACACACGCGCCCTCGCGAAAGCTCGCGCGTTTGGCGACTGCGGCGATGCGCTTCAGTTCCGCTCGCGTCAGCTCGGCGAAGAGCGGCACCTCGGCCAGGAGATCGGCGTCACAGCCTTGGTCCACGGAAGCTCCTTCGCATCTTCGGTTCGGTCGTCGACTCGGCGCGCAGGCTACCGGCAGGCCGGAACCGACGCGCAGCCTCTAGGTTGGATCGATGTCCACCGTCGACGTCGATCACCTGGCCGCGGCCTGCGGTCGTCACCTCAGCGGCGACTACGAGATCACGGACCTCCGCCGCTTGTCCGGGGGTGCGTCGCGCGAGACCTGGGCCTTCGTTGCGACCAGCGCGCACGGAGCGCACGAGGAACTCGTCCTCCGTCGCGACCCAGGCGCGTCGATCGGGCAGACCGACCGCGCCACCGAGTACCAACTTCTCCAAGCCGCGGCTGCCGGTGGCGTCGCGGTGCCGATCGTTCGCTTCATCATCGAGGACCAGGACGATCTCGGAGCCGGGTTCGTGATGAGTCGCGTCGATGGCGAGACCATCCCTCGCAAGATCCTGCGCGACCCCGAGTTCGCAGGAGCGCGGGAGCAGCTCACCGACCAATGTGCGCGCGCCGCCGCGGCGATCCACGCGCTGCCGATCGAGACGCTCCCCTACCTCGCCCGTCAGGAAGCACCGACCCTGATCGATCAGTTCCGCGGCGTCATAGACATGCTCGGTGAGCCGCATCCCGCGTTCGAACTCGGCCTGCGGTGGCTGTCCGAACACGTCGCCGACCTGCCACCAATGCCGACGGCCCTCGTCCACGGCGACTTCCGCAACGGCAACTTCATCGTTGGCCCGGAAGGCCTCCGCGCGGTTCTCGATTGGGAACTTGCGCACCTCGGTGACCCCATCGAAGACCTCGGATGGCTGTGCGTGAAGTCCTGGCGGTTCGGCAACATCGATCAGTTGGCCGGTGGGTTCGGTTCGGTCGAGGCGTTCCTCGAGAGTTACGAAGCGGCATCCGGCCAGGCGGTGGCTCGCGAGCACCTGCACTTCTGGGAGGTCTTCGGCACCCTCAAGTGGGGAGTCATCTGCGAGATGCAGGCGTCCTCCCACCTCCAGGGCTTGGTCCGGTCGGTGGAACTCGCCGCCCTCGGCCGCCGGATCGCCGAGATGGAGTGGGACATCTTGGATCTGCTGGACCCGGCCGGCGCATCGGTACCTGCGCCCTCCGCTCCGCCGAGCGAGCCCATCGCCACGATGCACGACCGTCCGACCGCCGCCGAGCTCGTCGAGTCCGTCCGGGAGTATCTCGAGAAGGACGTGATGCCCGGCGAAGGTCGGGTCGCGTTCCACGCGCGCGTTGCGAGCAAGGTGCTGGCAATGGTCGAGCGCGAGCTTGCGATCGGCGGCGAGCAGTACCGCTCCGAGGCCACGCGTCTCGCCGGTCTCCTCGGGCACGACGGCACCGTGCGGGAGCTGACGGTCGAACTCGCTCGACGCATTCGCGCCGGTGAGCTCGACGACGTCGAGGAACAAGTCTTCGCGGTAGTCCGCGCTTCTGTACGGTCGAAGCTTGCAGTGAGCAACCCTGAATACATCACACCCACCGGCGAGGATTGAGTTCGTGCGCATCGCCACCTGGAACGTCAACTCGTTGAAGGCGCGCCTCGAGCGCGTCGAGGAATGGCTGGAGTACGCGCAGCCCGACGTCCTCTGTTTGCAGGAGACGAAGCTGGCCGACAAGAACTTTCCCGCCATGGCGTTCTCCACGCTCGGGTACGAGAGCGTCCACCACGGCTACAACCAGTGGAACGGTGTGGCGATCCTGTCGAAGGTCGGCATCGAGGATCCGCAGAACGGTTTCGGCGACGGCGTCGAGAACCCGTACGCCGACGACGCCCGGATGCTCAGCGCCACCTGCGGCGGTATACGGATCGTCAGCGTGTACGTCCCCAACGGCCGCGAAGTGCCGAGCGAGTTCTACGACCGCAAGCTGGTGTGGTTCGAACGGCTCACGGAATGGCTCGACGCGAACCACACCCCCTCGGACTCGGTCGTGATCACCGGCGACTTCAACGTCGCGCCCGACGACCGGGACGTGTGGTCCCCGAAGGCGTTCGTCGGTTCGACGCATGTGACTGAGCCCGAACGTGCAGCGGTCCGACGACTCGAGGACTGGGGCCTCGTTGATCTCTTCCGCGCCCGGTACGAAACCGGCGGCCTCTACAGCTACTGGGACTACCGGCGCGGTGACTTCCACCAGGGTCGGGGGATGCGCATCGACCTCGTCTTGGGATCACCGCCCGTCGCCGAGCGCGCACGCTGGGCGATCGTCGACCGCAACGCCCGCAAGGGCAAACAACCTTCGGATCACGCGCCAGTGGTCGTGGATCTCGCCGACTGAGCCGTCCGACCGTTAGCGTCAACGCCCATGACCGACAGCCCAGCCCAGCCCACGAGCACCAAGTCCCCGATGCGCACCGCCATCATCGTGCTGCTCGCCGTCGTCGTGCTCGCCGGTGGGGCCTTCGTTGCCTACAAGCTCACCAACAAGCGCGACACCGGTGAGGCGTTCCAGACCGTTGCTCGCAAGGTCGAGAAGGCTGCCGCCTCCGGCGATCAGGCAACCGTGAACTCGTTCACCACGGCGCAGGGCAAGAACGAACTCGCAGCTGTCAAGGGCGAACTCGATGGGCTCGTCGCCGGTCCGTGCGGTCCGGCCCCATTCGTCAAAGACAACACCAAGCAGTGCATTTTCACCCGGCCGGGTGGACAGCTCTCGCTCTTCCTCACGACACCCAAGGGGAAGTGGCTCGTCAGCAGCGCCAAGCTCGGTCCTGCCGCGGTCACACCGATCGCGCCGCCGACCCCGCCAACCAGCTGAGACGGCTCGCATGAGGAAGGCCCGGTCCACATGGACCGGGCCTTCTCCATGATCTGACCGCGTCGCCGCGGCACACAGAGGTCCTACTTTCGGGCCTTCAACGCTTCGATCAACTTCGGGACGACCTTGTGGACGTCGCCGACGATGCCGAGATCGGCCACCGAGAAGATCGGCGCTTCGCCGTCCTTGTTGATGGCGATGATGTTGTCCGAGCCCTTCATGCCCACCATGTGCTGGGTGGCACCGCTGATGCCGAGGGCGAGGTACACCTTGGGCTTGACGGTCTTGCCGGTCTGGCCGACCTGCTTGGAGTACGGGACCCACCCGGCGTCGACGATCGCGCGAGACGCTCCCGACGCGCCGCCGATGAGCTTGGCGAGTTCTTCGACGAGCGGCTCGTAGTTCTCCGCAGCACCGATACCACGACCACCCGAGACCACGATCGTCGCTTCTTCGAGCTTCGGTCCTTCACGCTCTTCGACGTGAGTCTCGAGCACTTTGGCCTCAGCCGCACGACCCGCGTCCGGCGTGTCAACACTGACGACCTCGGCCGCGGCCTCGCCGCCCGCTTCCGCGACGAAGGACTTCGGACGGATGGCCGCCAGCGCCGGCTTGGCGCCGTCGAACCTGGTGTCCACGAACGTGTTGCCACCGAAGATGGCGCTGCGCACCGTGATCGAGTCCCCCTCGACGGTGAGACCAACACCATTGGTGAGCACGGTGCGGTCGAGCTTGACCGACAGACGCGCCAGCGCGTCCCGACCGTCGTAGCTCTGTGCGAACAGGATGAGGTCGGGCGCCTCGGCCTCGACCAAGCCTGCGATGGCCGCCGCGCCCATCACCCCGGCGAGGCTGCCACCGGCGTCGACGGCGAACACCTTCGCAACGCCGTGCGCGCCGAGCGTCGGTGCCACTGCGGCCGCGTTGTCACCGACGTAGATGGCCTCGACGGTGCCGAGCTCGCGCGCCTTCGTCACGAGTTCGAGCGTGGCGGTCGTCGGTGCGTCACCCTCTGATTCTGCGTAGACCCAGATCTTCATGATGTCCGTCCCTCTCTCAGATGACCTTGAGACCGTCGAGGAACTCGACAACCTTCTCGAATGCCGTGCCGTCGTCCTCGATCTTCTCGCCCGCCTCGCGCGGTGGCGCCGCCGCAACGTTGACGATCGTCTGGTTCGGCGCGATCGCGTCGGCGGAGAGACCGAGGTCCGCGGTGGTGACCTGGTCGACCGGCTTGGACTTGGCCGCCATGATCCCCTTGAACGACGGGTACCGCGGCTCGACCACACCGGCGGTCACGCTGACCACGGCCGGCAGCGATGCCTCGACGACGTCATATCCGGCTTCGGTCTGGCGCTGGATCTTCGCGGTTCCACCTTCGAGGTGGACTTCCTTGGCGAAGGTCAGCGACGGCCATCCCAGCAGTTCGGCAATTTGGGCCGGGATCGTTCCGGTGTAGCCGTCGGTGGACTCGGTCGCGGTGAGGACCAGGTCCGTGCCCTCGGCCCGCTCGACGCACTTGGCGAGCACCTTGGCCGTGGTCAACGAGTCCGCGCCGGCTAGGGCGTCATCGGAGACGAGAAT
>JANLTQ010000181.1:0-5191 GCA_031363005.1 Acidimicrobiia bacterium
GCGCATCCCCCTCGATCACCTGCTCGGTCCCGAAGACGGCGCCAAGATACTGGCGCAACGGCGGCTCGGCGGCGGACGCATCCACCACGCGATGCGCACCATCGCCCAGTGCAAGCTCGCGTTCGACATGATGTGCGAGCGAGCGCTCAGCCGCGAGTCGCACGGGAAGATCATCGGTGAGCACCAGATGGTGCAGGAGAAGATCGCGGACTCCTACGCGCAGATCCGGATGCTCCGGCTCTTCGTGCTCGAGACTGCGTGGAAGATCGACAACACCTCCACGCAGGAGTGCCGTACCGACATCGCGGCGGTGAAATACACGATGGCGAAGGTGCTCCAGGACGTGTCGTCCACGGCTTTGCACATTCTCGGATCACTCGGCACCACCGACCTGACGCCGATCCAGGCGATGTACGCGGCGGCACCCACGATGGGTCTGGCCGACGGCGTGGACAAGGTCCACAAGGTGACCGTCGCCCGCAACGTGCTGAAGGGCTACCGCCCGCACGAAGGCAACTGGCCCACCGAATACATCCCCGCCAAGCGGGCCGCCGCGTGGGTGAAGATGCAGCCCAAGCTCGACGCCGATCCCGCGCTCGCCCAGGCAGCCGAGAACTACAAGAAGTACTTCGCCAACCGCCGCTGAACCCACGCCCCAGGTGCCCGGGCGCTCACTGACGGCGCGAGTTCAGACCGTTCGTTTCGCTAACTTGGCCGACCGCGCCGGACCGACGAGAGATGTGTATGAGCGCTGACACGCGATTGATGGATCCACAGTTCTGGCGTCAGCCGCTGGCCGATCGGATGCAGGAGTTCATCCCGATTCGGGAAGCGGGCCCGTTCGCTCGGGCGTCGTTCAACAACATGCTGACCGGCGAGACCGAGACCTTCGACGTCGTGACTCGATTCGCAGAACTGGTCGACATCAGCAAGCGGCCCAAGGAGTTCTGCTCGGGAAAGGGCGCCGTCGCCATTCCCGACCTTCCGGAGGAAGCGCTCGACTTCTTCGGTTCGTTCATCAACATGGACGATCCGCGTCACGCGCGGCAGCGCGCCATCGTCGGCCGTTCGTTCACCCCTCGCCAACTCCAGAACGTGCTCGACTCGGTGGACACGATCTGCACCGAGGTCATCGACGGCTTCTGTGAGGACGGCGACGTGGATCTGGTCAAGGTCCTGTCCCAGCCGTTTCCCTTGCTCGTGATCTGCGACATGATGGGCATTCCTCGCAGCGAGTTCGACACGGTGCTCACCGCCACGAACGTGATTCTCGGCGGTGGTGACCCGGAGTTCATGGGCGACGGCGACCCGATGATGGCGATGTTCAACGCCGGCATGAGTCTGACGAATCTCATGAACGAGATCGCCGAGGATCGCCGCGCGCATCCGACCGATGACCTCACCTCGAAGCTCGTACACAACGACGTCGGGGAGGAGATGCTCGCCCCGAACGAGATCGCGCCGTTTTTCATCCTGCTCGCCGTGGCCGGGAACGACACCACCCGAACTGCGATCAGTCACGGCGTGGACCTGTTGTCGAAGAACCCGGAACAACGTCAGATCTGGATGGACGACCTCGAAGCGTTGACGCCGAGCGCGGTCGAAGAGATCGTGCGGGTGGCGTCGCCGGTCACGTTCATGCGCCGCACTGCGACCACGGACGTGACTGTGTCCGATCACGAGTTCCACGAGGGCGACAAGGTGGTGCTGCTCTACGGCGCGGCCAACCGTGACCCCCGGGCATTCGATCGGCCGGAGCAGTTCGACGTGACCCGGAGCCCGAACCTGCACGTTGGCTTCGGAGGACCGGGGCCCCACTTCTGTCTCGGCGCCCACCTGGCGCGTCGCGAGCTCTCCGTCGCCTTCCGGCAACTGCTCACCCGGCTGCCGGACCTCGAGTTGGCGGGCGAGCCCGTGCCGCTCGACGCGATGGGGATGCCCCTCGTCGGCGGGATCAAGCGACTGCCGGTGAAGTTCACGCCCACGGCACCGATCGGAACCTGAACGCGGCTGCTGGGGACCCACGGCCGCACGACGAGTCGGAGGAGGAGAACCGGATCATGAAATCCGTGTTGACCACCGGAGCGAACTCGGGCATTGGGTTGGCGACCGCAATCGAAGTGGCGAAGCGAGGGTTCCACTCGATCGGCTCCGTGCGGTCCGACGCCAAGGCCGAGGAGTTGCGGCGCGCCGCAGCCGATGCCGGCGTCGAAGTCTCGACGGTGGTGCTCGACGTCACCGACGCGGACGAATGTCGGCGGGTGCTCGCCGGCCTGGATCTTTTCGGACTCGTGAACAACGCCGGATACACCAACACCGGCGCGGTCGAGGACGTCGACGACGACGACATCCGACACCAGTTCGAGACGATGACGATCGCGCCCATGCGACTCGCACGCTTGGCGCTCCCTGCGATGCGGGCCAAGGGCGGTGGTCGGATCGTCAACGTGTCCTCGATCTTCGGTCGGACCACGACGCCGTTGACCGGTTGGTACCAGGCGTCGAAGCACGCGCTCGAAGCGGTCAGCGATGCCTTGCGCATGGAAGTCGCGGCGGACGATGTGCGGGTGGTGTTGGTGGAGCCGGGCGGCTTTCGCACCGGGATCTGGTCCAACAATGCGGATGCGATCGCTCGGCATACGGGCTCTCGCTACGAAGCGGCCTACGCGCGGGAGTTGCAGCTGACCCGGCTGATGGAGGTGCTGATGGGCGAGCCGAGCCGGGTTGCGACAGTGATCGGGCGCGCGCTCACCACTCCGTTTCCGCGTGCCCGCTATCTCGTCGGCGTCGACGCGCAAGCGCTGGCCTTGATGCAACGACTGACGCCCACGTTGGTGAAGGACACGATCACTCGTATCGGCATGGGGTTGTGAGTCAGGACTCGGGCGAGAGTCGTGCCGGCGTCGACCTCACCCACCTCGACGACTCCTTGTTCGCCGATGCAGGAGCAACCAAACGCGATCTCATTGACTATCTGGACGCGGTCAGCGATCGGCTGGTCCCGGAACTCGAACACCGGCCACTGTCGGTGATCCGAGTGCACCGCGGCCAGGAAGCGTTCATGCAGAAGAACGTGCCGAAGTACACGCCGGAGTGGGTGCCCACGGTTCGGATCTGGGCGGAGGCGTCGAAACGCGAGGTGGCGTACGCGCTCTGCAACGACCGTCGCACGCTCGTGTGGTTCGGGAACCAGCGCGCGATCGAATACCACCCTGCGCTCGCCCGCGCGGACCGGCTCGACCGCATTACCCATCTCGTCTTGGATCTCGATCCGCCCGAAGGGAGCGACTTCGCCACCGTGGTGCGGGTGGCGGAGCTGGTGCGCTGCGCACTCGACGAACTTGGTCTTGAGGGAGCGGTGAAGACCAGCGGTGCCAAGGGCGTGCATGTGTTCGTCCCGATCGATGATGACGCGGCCCCGGCGGATTCGGCCGCCGCAACCCGTGCGATCGCAGCCCGCACCGAACGGCTCGATCCGACGATCGCCACGACGGCGTTCATCAAGGAGGACCGCGACGGCAAGGTCTTCGTGGACTCGACCCGAGTCGGCGGTGCAACGGTCATCGCGTGTTTCAGTCCCCGACTTCGGCCCGGGGTGCCCGTCTCGTATCCGGTGGGATGGGACGATCTGTCCGATGTCGGCCCAGCCGACTTCACGATCCACACAGCGCTCGAACGGCTCGGCGACACCAATCCGTGGGCGGCGCAGATGGTGGCCCCACAGCGCTTGGACGCCGATCTCATCGCCGAAGGTCACGAGATTCCGGTGGCTCGCGTACAGGCGATGCACGAAGGCAAGCGCCGAGTCCGCGCCCGAGGGCTCTGAGATCTCGTCGCCGAAGGGCGCAATTGCCGTGAAGCTCACGTATTCCGGCATTTCCATCGGGGTCTGATGTCTCTGGTCCCGGCCCAATCCGAGCAGTAACGTCCTCACTTCGGTCACGGGAGGGGGCAGGAATGCTGCGAGGAATGGTTCGAATCGTCAGCGCGTGCGCGCTCACCGTGGTCGGACTGGTCGTCGTTTCGCCGGCGAGCGCAACCGCGGAGCCGGTGGCCGCACCGCGTCCGCGGGCCGAGGCGCCCGCGCCCCCCGCAGCCGCGAGAGGTGTGGGCATCCTCGATCCCCAGAAATCGTGGGAAGCGGCCGTGGCCGCCGCCGGGGCGCCCGCTGCGCCGTCGGGCGCGGGCGCGTCCACGTCGGAGCCGATGCCACTGCCTGTGCTCCCCACCGCCCGGCTCGGTCCTGCGGCGTCGGCCACGCTGTCGGTGACGCCGGATACCGGTCTCGTACGCGGCCAATCCGTTGCGGTCACCGGGACCGGCCTTGGCACGCAACGGGTCTATCTGCTCGAGTGCAGTGCTGGTGAGGTCCTCGTCTACAACTGCAACACGCGCAGTCTGCAGGAGGTCGTGCCGGATGGCAGTGGCACGATCAGCACGACCGTTGCGATGCACCGAGTCATCAGTGGGACGAGCGGCCCGGTGGACTGCGCGACTGCGCTCGGTGCGTGTGAACTCGTTGCCGCCACCACCAACGCCACGATCTTGGCGCGCCATGCGCTGGGATTCGACCCGAACGCCGCCCCGCCGACGCCCAAGATCACGGTGACGCCCGCGACGGGATTGACGAGTGGTCAGGCCATCACGGTCAGCGGTACCGGGTTCTTCCCCGCAGACTTCGTGTACGTCCGCCAGTGCGTCGTAGCCGACGCGGTCTGTTCCAACTCCGGCCCCGGTGCCTATCTCCAAGCGGACGGAAATGGCGCCTTCTCGACCCCGCTCACGCTCCGCCTGTTGGTGGACGACGGCCTCGGGACGACGACGCACTGCATTATCGCCGCGTGCATCATCCGGGCTGAGAGCGTGAGCGATCTCGAGTACTCCGCTGATGCCACGCTTGCGTTCGACCCGAATCAGCCGATCCCAGCGCTTCCGCGTCTCACGGTTACTCCCTCCACCGGGCTTCTCCACGAGCAGTCCGTTGTGATCGCGGGGACCGGATTTGGTGCCAATGCGTACGTCCAGCTCTCCGAGTGTGCGGTCGACACTGATCGCTACTGCCGCGAGTACCTCGAGTACGAAGGGTCGTCGCAGGCCGACAGCAACGGCTCGTTCTCAGTGACCACCACGCTCAGCCGACTGGCGGCGACGTATGAGCCCGGGATCGGCGCCGTGATCAAGGACTGTGCAA
>JANLTQ010000196.1:0-4059 GCA_031363005.1 Acidimicrobiia bacterium
AGGCCGTTGCGCTCGATCGCGTCCGCATGCGCACCGCGAGCCACGACCGTGACGTCGATCCCGGCCTCCACGAGCCGAGCCGCGACTGCGCCTCCGATCGCACCGGCACCGACGATCGCGATGCGGGTCACCGGGCGGGTCGACATCGGCCGATCGTACGTGTCCTAACGTCACGCCCATCGACCGACTGACCCTGCTCGACGAGTTGCGTGCCATCGCGCAGACCGGCTTGCACTACTCCACTGATCCCTACGACCGCGAGCGGTGCACTCGCCTGCTCGCACTCGCGACCGAGGGCTACAGCGAAGCGCTCGACCTTCCCGAGCCCGAGGTGCGCGAGCGTCTCGCCCGGGACCTCGGCTACGTCAGCGCGAAGGTCGGCACTGATGCGGCGATCTTCGACGCGGCGGGCCGCATGCTCATGGTGCTGCGCGCCGACGACGAGAAGTGGGGGTTCATCAGCGGCTGGGTCGACCCGGGCGAGACACCCGCCACCACGGTCGTGCGCGAGGTGCAGGAGGAGGTCGGCCTCACCGTGACCGAGTTCGAGCTCGTCGACGCGATCGGTCGTCGCGCCGGGACTGAGTACGGACCGCACGCGGTCGTGTCGATCGTCTATCTCTGCACGGTGGCGCCGGGGCCGATCGTGATCTCGCACGAGTCGCTCGCCGCGGAATATCGCGAGCTCGAGTCGGTGGAGGTCTGGCACGCCAACCATGAATCGCTGGCGCACCTCGCCCGCGACGCGTGGCGCGCCCGTCGCGCGTAGCCGGCACTCTTCCATCAGGAGCGTCCGCCGAGGCGCTCGGATCCACCCCGGTGTCTGTCGCCTCAACCACCCCTGAGGCGCCTCAAGCGACAAGCGCAGCGGTCTGCGTACTGCGCGGAGCCGAGCGCTCGCCGGTCAGACGCGTCTGCGGACGCGTCGTAGGGTCCGGTCATGGACGAGGACGCCGCCCACTCCGGCGCCGGCGATCGGGCCGAGGACTGGGACCGCCGCTACACCGACGGTGGACACAAGCTGTGGAGTGGCGAGCCGAACGGCGCGCTCGTCGCGGGGATCGCGCTCCTGAACCCCGGCACCGCCTTGGACGTCGGTTGCGGCGAGGGCGCCGACGCCATCTGGCTTGCGCGCCACGGCTGGGCCGTGACTGCGGTCGACATCTCGAGTGTGGCAATCGATCGCGGCCGCGAGGCTGGCGACGCCGTCGGCGCGTCCGTCCATTGGGTCTGCGCCGACGTCCCGAGCGAGCCGTTGCCGCCCGGTCCGTTCGATCTTGTCTCCGTCATGTATCCCGCGTTTCGCCATACCCCGGATGACGACGCCTCCCGCGCGATCCTCAGCGCGGTCGCGCCTGGCGGCACGCTCCTCTTCGTGCACCACAGCTTCGACGGACAGCACGGCCACCGTCCGGCCGGCTTCGATCCCGCCGACTACGTCCGGCCCGCAGACGTCGAGCACCACCTCCGCGATGGTTGGACGGTCGAGGTCAACGGCGAGCGCGATCGGATCCGGCCGGCCGGGAGCCCGGGTCCCGATGTCCCCGACGTCGTCCTCCGCGCCCGCCGCTCGGGCTGAACAACGACCGCCGACCCACGCACAAGTCGCGGTGCGCGCCACCCTCGACCATCTACGGTGCAATTCGTGGATCGAGTCCCGCGTCCTCCGGTCGTTCCCGATGAGCTGCTGTCGGCCTACCTCGCGCGCATCGGAGCGGACGCCGCACCGCCGTCGACGTCTGCGCTCAACGAGTTGCACCGCGCGCATCAGACCGCGATTTCCCACGAGAGCACGTGGATCCATCTCGGCGACGACTGGGACATCGATCCGCTCGCGGCCATCGCTCGCTTCGTCCGGACTGGCCGCGGCGGATACTGCTACCACCTGAACGGCGCGTTCGCGTCGCTCCTGCGAACCCTCGGCTACGACGTCACGATGCATCTCGGCGCGGTGCACGGGCCCGACGGCCCCACCACCGGTCTCGGCAACCACATGGTGGTGCAGGTCGCAAACCTCGCCGACGAGACGAACCCCGGTGGGCGGTGGCACGTCGACGTCGGGCTCGGTGAGGGCCTCCTCGATCCGATCCCGCTGGTCGAGGGCTCGTGTCGGCAGGAACCCATCGGGTACGAACTCGTTCGCGCCCCCGGGGACTCACCCGCGGAACACGGCGACTGGCGTCTGCGCATCGATCACCCGCATTGCAACGTCGAGTTCGTGGCCTTCGATTCGGAGCCCGTCGCGCTCGACGCGTTCGCCGCGCACCACTTCGAGCAGTCTCACGCCGCGACGTCGTTGTTCGTATCGATGCTGCTCGTGCACCGCCGCGACACCGCCGGGGTCGACTCGTTGATCGGCCTCGTGCTCGCCCGGATCGAGTCGGACCGAACCCAGCAAGTACTCGACGACCGCGACGACTGGTTCGCCGCCCTCGCCGACGTTTTCAGTGTGTCGCTCTCCGATGTCGACGCCGCGCGACGGGACGCATTGTGGCGGAAGACCCTCACTGCCCACGAAGCCTGGGCCAACTCCTGACGCGTCCGCGGACGCGCGGCGAAACGCTCCGATGGGTCACCGCCCGACAACGGACCTGACCTGTTCGCCGCTCCACCGGTGGACGCGCTAGGACGGCGTGTCGAACAGGTGGCAACAGATGATCAGCCAGCCCAGCGCACGATGCTGAATGGCAATCCGCTTTCGACGACCGCGTCGCGCAGCGACCGGAGATCACCGAGGAGCCGGAGCTCGACACCAGC
Organism: Acidimicrobiia bacterium; assembly: GCA_031363005.1. Classification (GTDB taxonomy): domain Bacteria; phylum Actinomycetota; class Acidimicrobiia; order IMCC26256; family JAENVU01; genus JAENVU01. The sequence goes on from JANLTQ010000196.1 coordinate 2,758, forward strand.
ATCGCGGTGTCGCACAAGAAGATCGCCGACTCGCGCCGTCGACATCGGTTGCACGCGTTGATGAGCGACCCACTGGCCCTCGGCCTCGAGGTTGGGGACAAAGCCCTCGGCGTCGAACCGGTATTCGTACAGCGCGCAGGACTCGATCGCTTCGGCCCATTCCAGGGGCACGGCCTGCACTCGGGATGAGGTGGTCGTGAACATCCGCTCCAGACGTTCTTGCTGCACTCCGTCGTTGGCCCACACGGCCACTCGCGGGCAGTTTCTCGGGAACCAGTACAGCGGGGCCCGCAACGCATCGATCGCCCACACCGCCGGTTCGGCGCCGGGGTTGGTCGCGGGAACGTGCGGATCGAAGTACTGAATCGACGGATCTTCGCTGTAGTGAAACAGCGCCGCCTGCGGGACCGGGTCCACCGTCCAACCCATGGCTCGCAGTCTCTCAGGCGGGGCTGAGAGGAGGTACCTGAACACCGACGCGGCCGACCGCAGCGGCGTAGGTCTCGCGCGCCACCTTCCACCTTCCGTTCTGGAGCACTGCGTACCCCTGCGGCATGTCCATGCCGGGATGGGTTTGACCGGGCAAGATCAATGAGAAGCTCACCTCGGCCTCAGCATCGTCGAGGAACCGAATCCCGTTGACCGCCACGTCGACCTGGTTGCTGCCCGCGAAACGCCGCTGCACCTCTGCCATGGTCGGACGCAGATCCTCACCAGACTCGATGACTGCACAGCGCTCGCGTTCGGTTCCGATCCCACCGAACACCATCTCGTAGGACGATCGATCGACTCTTCGGCCTCGCGCCGCGAGCAGAACGAGCACCGGCGCGTCGCACTGCCGAACCCGGGAAATCCGAACGGAGGGAACATCCCGGTGGAACTGTGCAAGACCACAGAATCCGAGATCGCTTCGGCGAGTTCGTCAGCGTCATCCGGAGCGTCGAGCGGTTCGTCGGCATCGGTCATCTCACCAGCCTCCCAGAGACCGCAGCGCCGCGCATCTGGTTTCTCGCCTCAGCACCGATCGACCGGGTGCTGAGTGCAAACACTTCTGAGGCGTCCGCGGACGCGTGAGACCGGCAATTGCCAGGCGACCCTCCGGACCGGACGACCCGATCGAGTCATCGAGTCTCACTTTCCGGAATTCCCGATAGCTCTACACGCGTATGGCTAACGGGAATCTCGGAAAGGCCGCTACGTGATGTTCGCTATCGACCGCCAATGGTTCCTCGACCGCAGGGGTTGCGGGACGAACGACCGGCCCGATTCCTGGGTGAGGCAGCGCCAATGCCATCCGATCAC
>JANLTQ010000220.1:0-5871 GCA_031363005.1 Acidimicrobiia bacterium
GCGGCAAGCTGCCGCCTGGTAACGGGTTGTTCGAGCCGGGCCAGCGCCTGAAGCAGCGCCCCGCGGACCCCAGGTGCGACATCCAGCACGGGTGAACCCAGATCCATGCCATCATCCTACACTGCAAATGATCGGAAACAAGATCAAATGATCTTAAACGAGATCATCCTTTCGGTCCCACCAAACCACGGCAACCGCTCTCCTGGCCGCTTCATCACATTGAAGAACGCACCGGCCACCGGTCAACGCTGGTGGAGCGAGCACGAGTAGGTCGTGCGGCCGCCGACGGTGCGGCGGAGCATCGGGGCGCCGTCTCGGGGACAATGACTTCCCGGTACGCGAGCGATCATGTGGTCGCCGGTATGTGAGCCACCGCGTGCGGTCAGGGTGCGCACGGTCACGCTGATGGCGCGTGCGACGCCACGTTGCTCGTCGTCGCGCAGCGAATCGGCCGGGCGGGCCGGATCCACGCCGGCGCGAAACAAGACTTCATCGGTGAGCAGGTTCCCGAGTCCGGCAATCCGGCTCTGGTCCATCAGCACCGCCTTCACGGGCGCGCGACTCCGAGACAACAACGCGCGCACGTACGGCAGTCGAACCGTCGACGCGTCGGGACCGAGCCGCTCTTCATCGGGATCGAGTTCGACGGCACCGAGCCGGCGCGGGTCCCGCAGATACAGCGACCCACCGTCGACGAACGTCAGTCCGAATCGGCGCCAGGCCGGATTATCTCCGTTGGCGGCGTAGAGCAGTGGATCGCCCGCCGCCTCGTCATCCACCAAGATCCGCCCACTCATCCCGAGGTGCATAGCGAGCGTCGGGCCATCCCGATCGGTGTCGACCAGCAGGAGTTTCCCCCGGCGACGCGCGTCGACCAGTGCTCGACCCTTCAGCGCGGCTCGGACGGCCGGCGCCGTGAGCCCTCGCTTCAGGAACCACGCGTCCGGTGCGTACACCTTGGCGATCTCGCGGTGGAGTGCCCGTTGAGCAATGAGCGCTCGTGCGGTCTCGGCCTCCAACATCTCGGGCATCGGCGGAGTCTGGCCGATCTCCACCTCAAGGCCTGCAGCGCAGCCGCCGAAAAGCACATATGAAGCTGCCTCTCAAGCACTCCGTCGACCGCCTCCGTGACCACGCTGCCGAGACGCTCGAGTCCGGCGAGCAGTACCTCGCCGCCGTCGTCATCGAACCGATCGGCCATTCCGCGCGTCGTGACGACATGCTCCACGACGGCATCCTCGGCGGAGTGATCGGCGGGGCCATTTCGAGCTACCAGGCCAAGAAGGATTCCGAGCACCTCGGCGATCTCGCGCCCGCCAACGTTGCGATGGGCCACTACGGCGCCATCGTGGCGGCCACCGACCGTCGATTTCTGATCTTCGACCGAGGAATGACCGGCAAGCCCGGCGACCTGCTCGGGTCATGGCCCGTCGAGGGCATCACCGTCGAGTCGAGCATGCACCGCGTGCAGGGCGGACGCATCGAGTCACTGCGGTTCGTGCTTCCCGATCACACACTGTTCGCCGGTGAATGCAATTACATGGTGCACGGCAAGGACGCCGACGCACTCGAAGACGCACTCAGCCACGCCGCCTGAACCCGGCGTCACAAGCCGGTGCGGGATCACGTTGCGTGAGCGACGAGCGCATCACACGTTCGTGATCGCGCCCGTCTCGGCACCCTGCGCGAGCCGCGCGTACTTCGCCAAGAACCCGCTGGTGTAGCGCGGCTCAGGCAGCTTCCAATCCGCCTTCCGGGCTTCGAGTTCAGCGGCGTCGACCATGAGATCGATGGTGTGCGCGCCCGCGTCGATGACGATGCGATCACCGTCACGCACGAACGCGATCGGTCCACCGTCGACGGCCTCGGGCGCGACGTGGCCCACGCAGAAGCCATGCGTGCCGCCACTGAACCGGCCGTCGGTGATGAGCGCAGTGTCGCCACCTCGACCGGCACCTTTCATCGCGCCGGTCACCGCGAGCATCTCCCGCATTCCGGGTCCGCCCTTCGGGCCTTCATACCGGATGACGACGATGTCCCCCGCGTTGATCTTCCCGGCGAGGATCGCCTCCATGGCCAACTCTTCGCCGTCGAAGACGCGTGCGGTGCCGTCGAACAACAGGTTGTCCAGTCCGGCGACCTTCACGACACTGCCGTTCGGCGCCATGGAACCGCGCAAGATGGCGATGCCGCCTTGCGCGTTGATCGGTGCATTGAGGGGATGGATCACCTCACCATCGGGTGCGGGTGACTTCAACTCCGCCAGGTTCTCGGCCATCGTCTTGCCGGTCACCGTCATGCAGTCACCGTGGAGCAGATCGGCGTCGAGCAGCTCCTGCAGGACCACCGGCACCCCACCGATGCGATCGATGTCGAACATGTGGTACTTGCCGTGCGGCTTCGTGTCCGCGATGTGCGGGACACGCGCGCCGATGCGGTTGAAGTCGTCGAGTTCGAGTTCGACACGCGCCTCGTGGGCGATCGCGAGGAGATGCAACACCGCGTTGGTGGAACCACCGAGCGCCATCACGACCGAGATGGCGTTTTCGAACGCCTCCTTGGTCATGATGTCGCGGGCGCGAATGTTGCGTTCGATGAGGTTCATCACCGCGCGGCCGCTCTCGAACGCGAAGTCGTCGCGACGACGGTCCACGGCGGCCGGCGATGCAGAGCCCGGCAGAGACATCCCGATGGCTTCGCCCACCGACGCCATCGTGTTCGCGGTGAACATCCCAGCGCACGAACCTTCCGTGGGACACGCGCGCTTCTCGATCTCACCGAGTTCGTTCTCGGTCAGAGTCCCTGCCGCGCAGGCACCGACAGCTTCGAACACACTGACCACATCGAGCGCCTGATCCTTGTAGCGGCCCGGCATGATCGAACCGCCGTACAGAAACGCGCTCGGCAGGTTGATCCTCGCCGCGGCCATGAGCATGCCCGGCAGGCTCTTGTCACACCCCGCAAAGGTGACGAGTGCGTCGAGCCGCTCGGAATGCATCACGCACTCGACCGAGTCCGCGATGATTTCGCGGCTCACGAGCGAGCCCCGCATGCCCTCGTGGCCCATGGAGATGCCGTCGCTGACTGCGATCGTGACGAACTCGAGCGGGAACCCGCCGGCAGCACGCACCCCATCTTTGGCCCGCTTGGCCAGACGATCCAACGGAAGATTGCACGGCGTGACCTCGTTCCAGCTCGACGCCACCCCGACCTGGGACTTTCCCCAGTCGTTGTCGGTCATCCCGATGGCGCGCAGCATGGCTCGGGCGGGCGCCCGCTCCATACCGTCGGTCACCTCATGGCTCATCGGCTTCATGTCGCTCATGTCATGAACAGTACGTGGCGGGGTGCGATGACCTCGGTCCAGATTCGCTACGGTCCGCGAGCATGAAGGTTGACGCGCCACTCGTTGCTGCCGCCTTGGACCAGGTTCCGGCGATGGCGCGCCGGGTCGAGGCCAATGGTTTCGACGGTCTCTACACCTTCGAAGGTCCCCGTGACCCGTTCCTGCCGTTGATGCTCGCCGCCGAGCACACCGAACGCGTCGAACTCATGACCGCGGTGGCGATCGCGTTCGCCCGGAATCCGATGACGGTCGCCAATCTGGCGTGGGATCTGAACGCGGCCTCCGGGGGTCGGGCCGTCATCGGGCTCGGTTCCCAGATCAAGCCGCACATCGAGAAGCGGTTCTCGATGACGTGGTCCCATCCGGCAGAACGTATGCGGGAGTTCGTCGGTGCCCTGCGGGCGATCTTCGCCAACTGGCAGGACGGCACCCCACTCGCTTTCGACGGGACCTACTACCGCCACACGTTGATGACGCCGTTCTTCACGCCCGAGCCGGCGCCGAGCGGACCGCCCCGCATCTTCCTCGCCGGTGTCGGTCCGGCGATGACGCGCGTCGCCGGCGAGGTGGCCGACGGCTTCTTCGTCCATCCCTTCAGTACGCCCAGCTATCTCGAATCCGTGACGCTGCCCGCACTCCGGGCCGGCGAACGCGGCGCCGCGCCCGGCTACGAGATTGCGTGGCCGGTCATGATCGCCACCGGTGTCAACGATGAGGCGCGCGCCGCCGCCGAGTACGCCACCCGCGCGCAGATCGGGTTCTACGCGTCGACCCCGGCCTACCGACCGGTCCTGGACCACCACGATCGCGGCGAACTTCAGCCGGAGTTCAACCGCCTCTCGAAGACCGGCGATTGGGATTCGATGGTCACCCTCGTCGACGACGAACTCTTCGACCTGATCGCCGTGCGCGGCACGCCGATCGACTGCGGCCGCGAACTCGCCCGGCGCAGCGTCGGCGTCGTCGACCGGGTCGCAACCAACGCTCCGTACGCAGCTGAGGCCGCCGTGTGGGTCGAAGTACTCAAGGCCTTCCGCCTTCACGCCGACGAGTTGGATCCAACGTCGTCCGGAGTCCCATGAACTTACGGATCGCCACTGCGGAGGGCCTGTTCGAGACCGGGGTCGGGAGCGCGCCGACCGTCACCGGACCGGTCCGAATCTTCGACGACGTGGTCGTCGCCGCCGGTCGGAAGGTTCTGTGGCATGGCAGCCGCGGCTGGACCGAAATGGGTCGAACCTCGGGCATCTTGTGTGCGGTGGATGCGCCGGGAGGCCTGATCGTGGGAACCGAGGGTGCCCACCTCTTCCGGTTCCACACCGCGGGCTTCGAGGCGATCGACAGTTTTGACCGCGCGCCGGACCGAGACGAGTGGTACACCCCGTGGGGCGGTCCGCCGGAGGTGCGCTCACTCACCCGCACTCCCGACAACGTCCTGCTCGCCAATGTTCACGTCGGCGGCATCGTCCGCTCGGATGATTCGGGGCGTTCGTGGTTCCCGACGGTCGACATTCACCACGATGTCCATCAGGTCCGGGCCGTCTGGGACCGAGCAGACCTGGTGGTGGCAGCCAGTGCCGACGGGCTCTTGGTGTCCAACGATGCCGGCGCACATTGGCGAACGCATACTCGTGGCCTTCACGCCACGTACTGCCGCGCCGTTGCTGCCACCGACGATGGGATTCTCGTGAGCGCATCCGAAGGTCCGCGTGGCCGCCAGAGCGCGATCTATCGCACGAACGCGAGCGGAACGGAACGCTTCGATCGAGTCAGTGACTGGATCGACGGCAACGTGGACAGTCACGCGCTGGATGCGCGTGGGAACGTTGCCGCGTTCGGCACGCCGCGCGGCGAGCTCTACGAGTCGACGAACTCGGGCATCACGTGGCGCAGGACCCGAACCGGACTCCCCGCCGTGACGAGCCTGAGCATCGTCGAGCACGCCAGCTCGAACTGACTGCTACGGCCTAGCCAAGGTACGCGCCCCGACCCCCGAGGCGCCCCGATCAGCGCGTGTCGACCGCGCGGAACAGTTCGGCGTATCGACCGTCGGGAAGCCCGGCCATCTTGGCGTTCCCGGCGGCCCACTCGCGGAGCATGGCCTCGATCCGATCGACGTCCGAGATCTGACTCACGTGGGACAGCAACGCTGCGATCTTGCGGTCGAAGTTGTCCGTGATATCGACGTAGGTGTTCGCGTCACCGCGGATCGGCATCCACATCTGCGGCACGGTCCACGGCTCGAGCCCGTCGTCGGCCAACAGCTCGGGGTGAGCGAACGGGTTGCGGGAGTCCGGATACACCGCGGCGACGGTGGCCTCACCGGATGCGAGATGGTCCGGATGGCTCGCGTAGATCCGGTCCCACATGCGCTCGGGAGACATCGAGAGGACCCGTTGGGGTTGGACCTCGCGGATCACCCGCGAAATGTCCCGCCGGAGATCGAGGGTCGCCTCGACCCGACCGTCCGGGTAGTGGAGGAACCGCAGATCCGAGACACCGACCTGCTTGGCCGCCGCGGTCTG
>JANLTQ010000229.1:0-5152 GCA_031363005.1 Acidimicrobiia bacterium
CTGAGGACGCGCCCGGCATGGTGATGGCTGGTGACCCTCGGCCCAACCAGACGGTCAAAGCGGTCGAAGAGCAGGACCTCGACATTTTGGTCACCAACGGCGCGGAGGCGGTCAACGGTTGCAACGTCGTCATGGCCGACATCAAAGCTTTGAGTGGGATGCGGTACACCCGCTCGCTCACGATCTCGAGACGTTGCTGGCCGAGGACCGTCGAAAATGGGTTCGCGGAACTCACGCCACGCTGATCAGGTGTCGGCGGTTGAGCTTCAGAACCCCTCGGCGGGGACTTCGCGTTCGCCGGCTTCGATGGCTGCGATGATACGGCGGGCGACGGCATCGGGCTCGAGGCCTTGGGGGAGTCGAGGCGAGACCCCGGCGATCGGGCGGGTCGCAAGACCGGTCTCCGTATGTGGTGGACGCGCGTCGGTCACGGTGATCCCGGCAGAGCGCAGCTCGCGGGTCAGTGCCCGGCTCGCGGCAGTGAGCGCCGCCTTGGACGCGGCGTAGGCGACCATGCCGGGGAGCGGCTGCTCGGCAACGACCGCGCTGATGTTGGCGACGAAACCGTGGGCCTCTGTCAGCGCGGGGAGCGCAGCGCGGATGAGCCAGAGCGGTCCCAAAACGTTGGTGAGGAACAGATCTTCGATCACCACGTCGTCGGTCTCGAGGAGGGAGCCGAACGCAACGATCCCGGCCGCGTTCACGATGCCATCGAGTCGGCCGTGCGCGGCGAGTGCGGCCTCGACGATCGCGTTGCCCGAGGTTGCGTCGCGGAGGTCGGCGGCAATGACCGCCGCGTCGATTCCGAGCGCCTCGATGGCAGCCGAATCGCGAGCGGTCAAGGTGAGGCGAGCGTCGCGCTGCGCGAGTTGGTTTGCGATCTGGCGGCCGATGCCACCCGTGGCGCCGGTGACGACGATCGACGCTCCCCCGAGGGAACGGACTGCCATCTCAGCGCCCCGAGTCGGTCGGCTCGGCCGCACGATGCAGGTGCGAGATCCGCTTCGGCGCGGCGGCTCGGACCGAAACGCCTGACGCCCAATGCGCCACCGGAGGTTGATCGACCGTGAAGCCGGCTGCTCGTACCAGGCCGGTGTCGCAGTCGAGGACGCGTCCTTGGTGCAGCGGCCAGGGTTCGTGGTCGATGCGGGCGACACGAGTGACCCGAGTGCCCGCGTAGAGACGCCAGCGTGCGGTCAGGAACACGGAGAGGTCATCGTCGGCAACGGCGTCGAGATGTTCGACGGCGAGGCTCCCCGTCGCGCGATCGGGCCAACGACGCGCGATCTCCCATGCGCCCGCAGCGCGTGACTGGTCGCGCCGAATGTCGGCGACGCAGTACGGCAGTCCGTACAGCGCGCGTGCCACCAGGACGGGGAGGAAGGAGGGGGCGTCGAGCGAGCAGAACCAGACGCCGGGACCGTCGGGTCCGACCACGTAGGTACGGACGTTGACCTCGGCAAAGTCGCGCGTCGTCGGAATGGGGGGAAGGTGGGTGATGCGCAGTGATTGCATCTGGAACGTGACCAGCGACACCCACGCAGATCCGGCGTGGCAATCCGGGACGAGTCCACGCGGTAGTACCCGGGCGACCATCTCGGAGGGCACGGGCCAGTGCGCGAACGCCACGTCGTCCCACTGTTGGCGCATGAAGGGCTTGGCGATCGGATGCGGGCACACGGGATCGAGCGCCGTTTCAGCTGCAATTCGGGCTTCATCCACGGTCAGTTCAACAAAGAAGAACGCGTTCTATTTCCGCGTGCTCAGATTCGTCAGAGGGTGCCGGCGTCGAGCATGCGCAGAACCTCGCGGGCCCGGTGCCGGACGGCTTCCCCGTCGATGAGCTTCTGCGCGGCGCGCACCTGGACGACCATCCGGGGGTTGCGTGCGAAGCGATCGGCGTGCCGGAGCAAGAAATCCCAGTAGAGCGTGGTGAACGGGCACGCGGTGTCACCGGCGCGCGCCTTGCGGTCGTAGACGCATCCTTTGCAGTAGTCGCTCATCCGATCGATGTACGCGCCGCCCGCGGCGTACGGCTTGGTGGACATTCGCCCGCCATCGGCGTAGAGCGACATGCCCACCACATTCGGCACCATCACCCATTCCGCACCGTCGACGAAGCTCTCCCACATCCAGTCCGTCATCTGGCGTGGTGAGACGCCGGCGAGGAGCGCGAGATTGCCGAGCACCATGAGCCGTTGGATGTGATGAGCCCAGCCGCGCTGCTCGACATCCCGCACACAGGAAGCGACGCAGCGCATCCGGGTGGCGTCGGTGGAGGTCAACGCTGGGGGGAGATCGCGGTTCGCCTCGAGCACGTTCTCGTTGCGGTACTCCGGCCCCCTGTACCAGTAGATGCCCCACACGTATTCGCGCCACCCGATCACCTGGCGGATGAACCCCTCCGCCGACGCGATCGGCACCCGACCTTTGCGGTACGCGATCTCGACGGCATCACAGACCTCACCCGGAAGGAGCAGCCCGTTGTTCAAGTAGGGCGACAGCATCGAGTGGGCGAGGTGCCAGTTGTCCGAGAGCATCGCGTCCTCGTGCGGGCCGAACAGGGGGAGCACGTTGGTCACGAAATGGTCGAGGCGACGCAGGGCTCCCGGGCGCGACGTGGCCCATGTCCCGCGAGGTTGCTCGCCCCGGCAGGTGCTCGGCAGATCGGCGAGCACGGCCCGGTCGAGATCATCGAGCTCCTCGACGGGTGGCGCCGGCCACGGTCGGGATCCATCGCGCGGAGGCGGCTTGCGATTCTCCGCGTCGTGGTTCCACTTTCCTCCGGCCGGTCCGTCGCCATCCATGAGGTACCCGAGTCCGGTGCGCTGGCGGCGATAGAAGTCTTCGAGGCGGAGGGCCTTCCGGGTGTCGGCCCACTCCGCGAAGTCGGAGTGATGGCACAGGAACTGATTGGATCGCACCGCCTCGACGCCGAGGCGCGCGACGAGATCGCGCGCGTCGTAGCTGTTTGGCTCGGTCGCGATCACGCGAGTCGGTGAGTACTGCTCGACGTGAGCACGGAAGCCTTCGGTGAACGTGTCGGCGACGCGGTAGTCGACAACGAATCCCTGAGCGCGCAGCGCATCTGCGAAACGACGCATCGACGTGAGCAGGAAGTGCGCGCGCTGCACGTGCCACCGCCGGCCACCGAGCTTCGCACGAGACTCGACGAGCAGCACCCGATGGGTCGACGGCGAAGCGTTGGCGAGGGCCCCGATGGCCCGGTGCAGCTGATCGCCGAACACCCACACTGTCTCCATCAGTTACCCCGCGCGGACGCGGCGCCACGAGAATCCATCCGGTCAACGTAACTGCGCGGTGACGGCACACTCGATCCCGTCGTACCGGGCTGCAGTGGGTCGTTCCCGTCGCTCGCCAGTAGATTCCGCCGATGCGGGTGGTGGTGATCGGGGCAGGGATGGCGGGGCTGACTGCCGCCAGGTTGATCGCGGCCTCCGGACATGACGTGACGGTGCTGGACAAGGGTCGGCGCCCGGGCGGGCGCATGGCAACCAAGGAGCTTGGCGGTGGTGCATCCGCGGATTCGGGCGCGCAGTTCTTCACCGTGCGCAGCGAGTCCTTCTCCAGCGCCGTCGAGCGATGGGTTGCCGACGGCGTGGTGTACGAGTGGTGCCGCGGCTTCTCGTCCGATGTCGGGCATCCGCGCTTTGCCGCGGTCAACGGCATGGCGGCGCTGGCTTCTCGTATGAGTGCGGGTTTGGACGTCCGTTCATCGGTGCACGTCAACGCGGTCCGACGCGTCGGCCAGCACTGGTCCGTGACGTGGCCCGCTACGGAACGCGGTGCGGCAGGTCTCATCGATGCCGACGTGATCGTGGTGACGCCACCGGCCCCACAGTCGGCGGCCTTGGTTGCGGGCGAGGCCACGATTCCGGAGCTGGGCTACGAGCCGATGATCTCGTTGCTCGTCGCGCTTGACGGTCGCCCGTCGGTTCCCTTCCCCGGCGGAGTCCAACTCTCCGACGACCCGACGTGGTCGTGGGTCGGCGACAACATGGCGAAGGGCGTGTCGACGGTGCCGGCCGTCACCCTGCACACCCGCGCTGACCTTGCAGCTTCCCGTTGGGACGAGGAGGACGAGGTTCTGGGGGGCGATCTCGTGCAGGCGGCAGCGCCGTGGATCGAGCCTGCGCAGATCACCGACGTGCGCCTGCATCGCTGGCGGTACGCAACCCCGGTCGAACTGCAGCCCGAGCCGTGCCTGGTGAAGGCCGACGGGTGTTTGGTGTTCGCCGGCGACGCATTCGGCGGTCCCCGGATCGAAGGGGCCTTCCGATCGGGGCTGGCGGCCGCCGAGGCGGTCGTGAACCGGAGCCAGATGAACCTGACCCCATGAACCTGCCCGAGGACGCGGAGAGCGTCGCCGTCTCGTGCGCGCTTGTGGTCTTGGGGGCTACCGGCGATCTGGCGCAACGCAAGCTCTACCCCGCGCTGGCCGCACTCGCGTCGCGAGGTCAGCTCCCTCGACGGTTGGTGGTGGTGGGGGTCGCACGGACTGCGATGAGTGACGACGAGTTCGCGGCTCGGATGCCGGGGCTGGCCGAGCGTGGCGTCACGTTTCGCTACGTCGCAGGCTCGTTCGATGACCCCGGTACGTTCGACGCGCTCGCGGCAGTGCTCGAGACGTGTGACGCCGCGCTCGGCACCGCCGGGAACCGGCTGTATTACCTCTCGACGGTTCCGGCCTTGTTCGGGAAGGTTGCCGCCGGCCTCGGCGCCGCGGGCCTCGCGGTCGAGCCGAACGGCACGTTCCGACGCGTCGTCATCGAGAAACCCTTCGGACACGACCGCAGCAGCGCCGAGGCGCTGGACTCGTCGCTTCACGCGGTGTTTCACGAGCACCAGATCTTCCGGATCGACCACTACCTGGCCAAGGAGACCGTGCAGAACATCCTGGCCATGCGGTTTGCGAACGCGATCTTCGAACCGTTGTGGAATCGTCGCTATGTCGATCACGTGGAGATCACGGTCGCGGAATCTCTCGGTGTCGAACATCGCGGCGCGTTCTTCGAGCAGGCCGGCGCGCTGCGCGACATCGTGCAGAATCACTTGTTGCAGGTCTTGGCCCTCACCGCGATGGAGGCCCCGGTGAGCTTCGAGGCCGACGCGATTCGTGACGAGAAGGTGA
>JANLTQ010000120.1:0-1594 GCA_031363005.1 Acidimicrobiia bacterium
GTCACCCGGCCCGGGTGCCGTCGCCACCAGCGCCAGCGGCGTGCCGTCGTCGGTGATCGCCTTCACGGTTCCGAACCCCGCAGACGTGAGCACGGTCGTCGTAGTCAGATCGATGCGCCGGACCGTCGGGACCGGAACGCAACAGAATCCCTGAGCCTCGAGGTCGAGACCGAACACGACGCTCTGACCGTTTCCGGAGAGGACCGGGCGTTTCGTGGCGCGCACGAACGGCGACCCGTCGGTTGCGACCGACGCCAAGATCGTCGTCCCCGCGGCGAGGTCGTGAACGAAGACGTCGGTGGTGGTGTCGGCGTCGGCCGCCACCAGATTCGCAGCGTCGGACTCGAACGCGATTCGTTGACCGTCGGCGCTGATGCTGGGGTTCCGACTCGCACCGGTGGCTTGGACACCGCCCACCCCAACGCTCACGCGCACCGTGGTCCGGGTCACGAAATCGTGGACGAACACGTCGGTGAGACCATTCGTGTCGTTCGCGACGAGATTGGTCGCGGTCGAATCGAAGGCCACGTAGCGACCGGTCGTCGAGATGGACGGGTGCGCGCTGGCACCGTTGGACTCGGCCGGTGGCGGGTTGCCCGATGGTTGCGAAACCCGCGCGACGAATGCGCACCCGCTCAGCGCAGCCACGACGACCACCGCGACCAGCGCGCCGCCGAAGCCCGAACGTCGAATCATGACAACCCCCCAGGTGGCCAGGGGCCAGTATCAACCCGGGGCGGCCCCCCGTCCAGGGCTACTCGCCGAGTTTCAGCGCCGCGACGAACGCTTCCTGGGGGACCTCGACACTGCCGATCTGTTTCATACGCTTCTTGCCGGCCTTCTGCTTCTCCAGCAACTTGCGTTTGCGGGTGATGTCACCGCCGTAACACTTGGCGATGACGTCCTTGCGCTTCGCCTTGACCGTCTCGCGGGCGATGATCCGGCCACCGATCGCAGCCTGGATCGGCACGTCGAACAGCTGGCGAGGAATGAGTTCCTTGAGCTTGTCGGTCATGCGCTTGCCGTAGTCGTACGCCTTGTCGCGGTGTGCGATGGACGAGAACGCGTCGACGGGTATGCCGTTCAGCATGATGTCGACCTTCACGAGCTTGGACTCGCGATACCCGATGGGGTCGTAGTCCAACGACGCGTACCCCTTCGACCGACTCTTCAGCTGGTCGAAGAAGTCCATGACGATCTCCGCGAGCGGAACCTCGTACACGATCTCGAGTCGCTCTTCGGAGAGGTACTCCATCTTCTTGAGGTCACCGCGCCGACCCTGCGCGAGTTCCATCAGCGTGCCCACGTACTCGGCCGGTGTGAGCATCGTGATCGCGACGTACGGCTCTTCGATCCCTGCGATCTCATTCGGCGCGGGGAGCGCGGACGGGTTGTCCACGACGGACACCGTGCCGTCGAGCGCGATGGCGCGGTACTCCACGTTCGGCGCGGTCGCGACGAGATCGAGGTCGTACTCGCGCTCGAGTCGCTCGCGCACGATCTCCATGTGCAACAGCCCGAGGAACCCGCAGCGGAATCCGAACCCGAGCGCGCCGGACGTCTCGGGTTCGTAGGTGAACGACGAGTCGTTGAG
>JANLTQ010000303.1:0-3300 GCA_031363005.1 Acidimicrobiia bacterium
TCGTCGTCGCGCAAGGCTTCACCGTCTTCGGTCTGATGCTCGACGCGGAAGTGGCCGCCGCAGCTCTCTTCCCGGTCGCGTGCGTCGCGCACGAGCAGCTCCCCGAACTCGAGGAAGTCCGCAACGCGCCCGGCCTTCTCGAGGCTCTGGTTGAAGCTCTCGCCGTCGCCGAGGATCTTGACGTCGGTCCAGAACTGGTCGCGCAGTGCGGGGATCGCGCTCAACGCGTTGTCCAGACTCTCGGCGCTGCGAGCCATGCCACAGTCGTTCCACATGATCTTGCCGAGCTCGCGGTGGAAGTGGTCCACGGACTTCGTGCCCTTGACCGACAGCATGCGGTTGGTCTGATCCGCGACGTGGGACTCGGCCTCCTTGAACGCCGGGTCGTCGGTCCCGACCGCAGCGGAACCGAGCAGCGGTGCGAGGTAGTCGTTGATCGTCGCCGGCAACACGAAGTAGCCGTCGGCGAGGCCCTGCATGAGCGCACTCGCACCGAGCCGGTTGGCACCGTGATCGGAGAAGTTCGCCTCACCGAGCACGTACAACCCGGGAACGTTGCTCATCAGGTTGTAGTCAACCCAGAGCCCGCCCATGGTGTAGTGAACGGCGGGATAGATGCGCATGGGCACCTGGTACGGGTCGTCACCGCTGATGCGCTCGTACATCTGGAAGAGGTTGCCGTAGCGCTCCTCGATGGTGTGCCGTCCGAGCCGGTTGATGGCCTCGCCGAAGTCCAGGTACACACCGTTCTTGATCGGACCCACACCCCGACCCTCGTCGACCTCGCGCTTCGACGCGCGTGATGCGACGTCACGCGGCACCAGATTGCCGAACGCGGGGTAACGCCGCTCGAGGTAGTAGTCCCGTTCGGACTCCGGGATCTGGTCCGGTGACCTGGTGTCGGTCCCGGACTCGGGCACCCAGATGCGGCCGTCGTTGCGGAGTGATTCGCTCATCAACGTGAGCTTCGACTGGAAGTCGTCGCTCGCGGGGATGCACGTGGGGTGGATCTGGGTGAAGCACGGGTTGGCCATCAGTGCGCCACGCTTGTGGGCCCGCCACGCCGCGGTGACGTTGCTCGCCATCGCGTTGGTGGAGAGGTAGAAGACGTTGCCGTAGCCACCGGTGGCGAGGACGACTGCGTGTCCGGAGAAGGACTTCACCGCGCCGGTGATGAGATGGCGGGCCACCACGCCGCAGGCGCGCCCGTCCTTGACGACGAGATCCAACATCTCGGTCCGGTTGTGCAGCTCGACGTTGCCGAGGTGCACCTGACGCGCCAGCGCTTGGTACGCGCCGAGGAGCAACTGCTGGCCGGTCTGGCCGCGGGCGTAGAAGGTGCGGGAGACCTGCGCGCCGCCGAACGAGCGGTTGTCGAGCAGCCCGCCGTACTCGCGCGCGAACGGCACGCCTTGTGAGACACACTGGTCGATGATGTTCACGCTCACCTGCGCGAGGCGGTACACGTTGGCCTCGCGGGCGCGGAAGTCTCCGCCCTTGACGGTGTCGTAGAAGAGGCGTTGCACACTGTCGCCGTCGTTGCGGTAGTTCTTCGCCGCGTTGATCCCACCCTGTGCAGCGATCGAGTGAGCACGGCGCGGCGAATCGTGGAACGTGAGCATGGTGACCTGGTACCCGAGCTCGCCGAGCGAGGCCGCGGCGCTCGCACCGGCCAATCCGGAACCGACGACGAGGATGTGGAACTTGCGCTTGTTCGATGGGTTGACGAGCTTCACGTCGAACTTGTGGTTGTCCCACTTCTCGGCGATCGGCCCCTCGGGAACGCGTGAGTCGAGCTTCACTTGACGACTCCCGTGACGACCATGAGGGGAAAGCTGATGTTGGCGACGCCGATGAGCGTGGCGAACCCGATCGCGAAGGTGCGGCGGGCTCGGTTCCACCTCGGGTTGTTGAGGCCCAGGCTCTGGAACATCGACCAGGCGCCGTGGAAGATGTGAATGGCCAAGGCGATGTTGGCGAGGATGTAGACGATCGCCACCGGCACCCGCTCGAAGCTGTGGATCACGTTCTCGTAGGTGTCACCGCGCACGTAGCTCGGGTTGGCGTTCCCCCACGTGAGATCCATCAGGTGGAAGATCAGGTAGAGACCGACGATCACGCCGGTCCAGCGCATGGTCCGAGACGCGAAGTTGGCCGCCGCGTAGTCACGAGGCGACTGGTACTTCGACGGGCGCGCCCGCTGGTTCATCCGGGTGAGCTGTGCCGCACTCACGATGTGGAGGAAGAACGCGCCGATGAGTCCGATGCGCATGATCCAGAGCAGGACGGTGCGCGGCAACGCGGGTTCGCCCAGGTTCCGGAGCCATTCGGCGTAGGTGTTGAGGGGCCCGGCACCGAGGTAGATCTTGAGGTTGCCGACCATGTGGGCGAAGACGAAGCCGAGGAGCATGATGCCGGTGACGGCCATGATCCACTTCTTGCCGACGGCGGAGCGCCAGAAGCGCAGCACCGGGTGTGCCGGCGGCGTGCCCGGATGCACTGGCTGGCGATGGTGACCCGTGTTTGCTTGCGTGGCAGTCATTCGCTCACGCCTCCTTCTTTCCCCGTGCGTCGAGCGGTGGGGAAGCTACCGGCTACCCGTCGTCGTTCACGATCCGGAGCCAATCGAGGAGGTCGTCGTAGCCGTTCTCGACGGGCGACACGTCGGGATGGCTGAGCCGAAGCCGGACTTCGCCGGTGCGGTGGTCGAGATGCACCCGGCCCACGTAGGTCAAGGAGCTGGCCGGGAGATCGCCGACGAAGGTGCGGACCTGGCCGTCGATTTCGACGTCGACGGCCGCCTGGTTGAGTGCCTGGCGGCTCTCGTTCGCCACGTGGACCAGGCCCCGACGCGGTTCGAGCATCGGGATCACGGTCCGACAGGCGTCTCGGAGCGCGCGGTATCCGGGCTTCGTCACCCGTTCGTGGTCGAGCACGGACCAGGTGACCGCCGGATGACCGTCGGCGAAACAGAACTGACAGAAGCCGCCGGTCGGCGCGAGGCGAAGGCGACGCAAGTCTTCGATCTGGAGCTGGATGAGCGCAGCTTGGTAGCGCTGGGTCGCCAGTTGCCAGGCCTCGAAGGTGTCGAACAACGCGGGAGGAACGTAGCGATCGAACCGCGACTTCTGGCAGGCGTGATGCTTGAAGAGTCGATCCCAATCGAGATGCGGCCAAAGACCTGGGTCCATGAACTCGGCCGAGTTGGGCACGGCCTGCGCGCCGAACTCGGAGACGAAACGCGCCAGTCGGGGTACGGCCCGGAGTGCCGGCGCGAGGTCGTCCATCTGCCCGTGGTAC
>JANLTQ010000330.1:0-10122 GCA_031363005.1 Acidimicrobiia bacterium
CGACAATCACGTCGTTGACTTGCAAGCCGGACTTCTCCGCGGCCTGACCCTTCGTGACTTCCTTGATGACCGCACCGGTCTTGGTTCCCAAGTTCAGCGAACGAGCGATCGCCGGGGTGACGTCCGTCGTCTGCACGCCCAGGAATGCCACCGAGACCCGCTTGCCGGCGCGCAGCTGGGCGATGACCGCCTTGGCCGAGTCGATGCTGATCGCAAAGCCGACGTTCTGGCTTCCACCGGCAAGGGCAGTGTTGATGCCAACGACCTCTCCGGCGGCGTTGACCAACGGTCCTCCCGAGTTTCCCGGGTTGATCGCCGCATCCGTCTGCAAGACGTCATACAGCGTGGTTCCCGTCTGATCTTCGGGAACCGTCCGCCCCTTCCCGGAGACGATGCCCTCGGTGACGCTCAGTCCGCCCTTGAGCGCCAACGCATTCCCGACGGCCACCACCTGGTCACCGACCGCCAGCGCGTCAGAGTTCCCCAACTTCACCGTCGGGAGATTCTTGCCGTCGACCTTGATCACCGCGAGGTCGTACTCCGGCGCCCGCCCGAGGAGCTCGGCGGCCTGCTTGGTGCCGTCACCGAACTCGACTTCGATACGACCGCCGGCGTCCGCGACGACGTGGTTGTTCGTGACGATCACGCCGTCGGGAGAGATCACGAATCCAGTTCCCTCGCCGCCCGAACTCCCGCCGTTCCCTGAGAAGAGACCCTGGTCGACCGCCGCACCCGTCTGGATCGCAACGACGGCGCCCTCAACCTTGCGGAGCACCGCCTGCACGTCCTTCGCCTTGCCGATCACCGAGGTATTACGCACCGGTTGCGATGCCGCTCCGACCACCACGGTCTTCGTCGTGCTCGAGGAGTCGTCACGAGTCGCCACCGAAACGCCGGCGGCGGTTCCACCACCGACCAACGCACCCACCAACGCTCCAACGATGAAGTGTCGCCAGCCGACACCCTCCCGACGCGTCGAAGACGGCGGCGGCGTGGGCGTCACGCTCGAAGACGGTGATGCGCCCAGCAGCGGCAGCGTCTGTCCCGTCGACAACCAAGGCGCCGTCGGCGGCTCCGTAGCCGGCTGCGGCTCGGACGGTGCGGCGTACTGCGACACGGTCGGCTCGGTCGGCTGCGGCTCGGACGGCTGCGGCTCGGTCGGCTCGGCCGGAACAGACGTCGAGGCGCTCGGCATTGTTGGGTGCTCGGAGAAGACCTCGGTGCCCGGAGGCTCCAACGCGTCCGCATCGTTCGAGGTGTTCGTGGACTCAGGGGTTTCGTTCACGTCGGAAGCCTTGGTCGGGGATACACGATCGGGGAGCACAACGCAACCAGGTCCGGCAGGGTTCCATACTCAGCTGAACGTTCACTGAGATTTCGCCCCCCTCTTGCTGGGAACGAACCGGGGCCGCCTACCGTTCAACGATACGCATGGACCACACAACGATCCCCCAATACGACGCCGAACACACTTGGATGCTGTCGGGCCTTTGCCGCGATCGCGAACCCGGGTTCTTCTTCCCCTCGGACGGAGTTGGCGTCGACCGCGCCCGCCGCGTCTGCGCAACGTGCCCGGTGCAATCCGAGTGTCTCGAGTACGCGCTGCGGTACCGCATCGAGCATGGAGTGTGGGGTGGCGCGTCCGAGCGTGAACGCCGCCGGATCCTGCGCCGACGGCGGGCCGAGGTCAACGCGTAGCGCTGCTGTCCGCCTGCATCGACGCTCGTCGGGCGACCTCCGGCAATCGGAAGGCGCGCTCGTCGGAGTGCGACGGCCGCTATTTCCAGTCGAACGGTCCGTTCACGAAGCGCGTGAGTGACGTCCAGAGCCCCTCGCGCTCGCGACTCAAGGTTGCGATCATCGCGGCCTGATCGGTGGCGGTTGCATCAGTCACACACGTCAAGGTCCGCTCGCCCGCCTGCCACACGAGCACCGTTCCCGCCGGCGTTCGGTAGCGCCGAGTGCGAACGGAGCCATACCGAACGTCGCGTCCCCCGTCCGGCAGTCGCTTCCAATCCGTGGCTCCGGGCTGTGAGAATACCGACGCCTCGAACACTCCATCGCTGTACCGCAGCTGCGTCGCGTTGTCGGCCATCGCGCGGACTTCGACCAGACGAAACCCCTGACCGAGCGAGCGAAGGGCAGTGGACGGCACCGCGCTGCGGGTTCCCAAATCTGCGACCGCGGTTCTGACCGGCGAGCGGCCCGGGCCTTCACGCCGCCGCAGCCCGTCCAACGACACGAACTCCATTCGGGAATCAGATGCCCCTGAACTGTCGAACCGGTTGCGTTGGAGAACCACTCCAGTTTCGCGATCGAAGTCAACAATCTCGACGAGGTCGCCGCGACGGCGGACGGAAAGCCGATCGGTTGCGCGCCGGAGAATCAGCGGTCCCGGTTCGCTCGAGACGCGGTACTTCGGCGAGATGCTCGGAGACGGGATGTCGCCGTTCTCACCCCAGAGCGTGATCCATCGACGATCGCGGCGCATCCACGCCCGGCCCTGCTCATGGACGATCCGACCATCGCCGACGTCGAGCGCGCCGTGTCGGGCGTCCACCGACACCGTGGTCTCGTGACCACCGGAGGCATCGCGCCACCAAATACGCACCGACCCGCTGAACTCGTAGGCGTGGACCGCATGGCGGGCGCGATCGAACAGGCGGTCCGCCGGGTTGCGCCCGGAGGCGAGCGCGAGTTCACCGGGCACGGCGATTGCGAGAACCGCCACGCTGAGCGGTATGAGATGGGCCCGCGCCCGCCGTCCGATCATCGTCCGAACTTCATCCCGGTCCCGAGTGGAGCAAGCCCTGAGATGGGATCCCCGGACGACGCCACGCCCGCCTGATGCACGCTGATGTCGGTGGCCAGCGCCGGTTTCACGTGTCCGAGAGACGGGACCATGAAGGCAACCGCGATTGCGGCTGCGGCCGCCAATGCGGCGACTCTCGAACTCGCGCGTCGGTGGCGGCGTCTCCGCGCCACCTCGATGTCGCTCGAGCCGGCCCAGGTGGTGGGCGCACTCTCCGTGATCTCATCGGTCGCAACCAACGACTCGAGAAAGCCGGGCGGCGGCTCGGTCACCGCCAGTGCACGCACCAAGGTTCGGACCTCGACGAGTTCGTCGCGCGCCCGTGCCCAACGCGAGTCGCTCGCGCATACGGCTGCGAACTCGGCGGCGGTCGTCGGATCGAGGGTGCCGTCCAGCCACGCCGAGAGCCGATCGTCGTCCTCGACGTCGCCGTGTTCGATCACGCCACGACTCCACGCGTACTCAGTTCGGCGCGCAGCAGCCGACGGCCGCGGTGGATCCGCGATCGGACGGTCCCGATTGGGATTCCCAACACTTCCGCGATCTCCTCGTAGGACCGATCGGCGACGTCACACAACACGACGGGCACTCGGAACTCCTCGGGCAAGGTGTTGATCGCGGCTTGGATCTCACTCGACAAGCCCGCGGCGTCCGAGGCGATGTCCGCCGCCTCGGACGGCGGCAGGACCAGATCGGCGTTCTCGGGCAGCGCGTGGGTCGGACGGCGCTTTCTCCGGCGCATGTCATCCAAGAACACGTTGGTCACGATCCGGGTCAACCATCCCTCGAGGGAACCCGGTTCGTAGTTCACCAACCCGCGGCGTACGCGGAGGAGCGACTCCTGGACCAGATCCCGAGCATCATCAACATTGCCGGTCAGGCGGTAGGCCACGTTGTAGAGGAACCGCCCGTGGTCACGGGCGACTGCTTCCCACGTGGGTACACCGTCTGACGCCATGTCAACGTCGCCCGGTGACCGATGAGTTCCCGGTCACACCCCATCGCCGGGGGACCAGAGAAGAGAAAGGTCCGAAGGGCCTGCGGTCAGGCGTTCGGCGTTGCGTCGTCGTTCTTGGTGACAACGTCGGTCTTGGTGACGGCGTCGTCGCGGTGGCCCTCGTCGAGTCCGGTCTTGAACTCTTTCTGCGCCTGACCGAGCGAGCGAGCGAGTTTGGGGATCTTGGCCCCGCCGAACAGCACGACCACGACCGCGAGGACGATGAGTAACTCTGGAGCTCCGAGACCGAACATGGGGCAATCGTCCTTCCGGTGATGGGACCTCCCAACCCTACCCGCCCGAAACGGCGGGTTTCGTCACGCCCACGGCATGAGCGAGCAGCTCGACGTCGTCGGGCGAGCCCACGTGAAATGGGACTGCCCCGACGCCGAGAATGATCGTTTCCACGCCGAGCGCCGACCATTGCTCCACCTGTTCGCGGACCTGCTCGACCGTGCCGACCAGCCGACCCTGACGCCATTGGTCGAGCGTGACGGCGTCGAGGACACCCGGAGGCGTGCACGCACGCAGCCGCTCGAACCGTCGCTCCAGGTCTGGCTCATTCTCGCCGCAGAGCGCGTACAGACCCAACGAGCACCACACCGACGCCGGATTCCGACCGATTCGCTCGCACTCGCGTTCGAGCACCGCGCGCCGTTCGGCGTAGTCCTCGAGCGACCAGACCCAGCAGGTGTTCCACCCGTCGGCCGCTTCCGCCACCAGCCGCAGAAGCCGATCACCCTTCCCACCAACGAAGACCGGGGGGCGCGGACGCTGTATCGCGGTGGGAAAGTTCCGTGCGCCGTCGACGTGATGGAACCTGCCGTCGACGTGGACCGGACCACCCGACTCGCCGAGCAGCGGCTTCACAACTTCGAGCGTCTCGCGCAACCGCGCGAGCCGTTCGCCCGGTCGAGGAAAGTCCATCCCGATTGCCGCGTACTCGGGTTCGTACCAGCCAGCACCGATCCCGACGTCGATGCGGCCGCCGGAAAGGCGGTCGAGCGTCGCGAGCGTCTTGGCCAACACCGATGCCGGACGCAACGCCTCGCAGAACACGAGGGTCCCCAGCCGTACGCGTGGCAACTCGCGCGCGAGCGCGGCCAGCGTCACCACCGGGTCGAACGCGGCCTCCGGCTGCGGACTCCCGCCGTATTTCCCGATGTCGAGGAACAGGTGGTCAGAAACCCACAGCGAGTCGAACCCGAGCGTCTCGGCGTCACGCGCCTGGCCGAGCAGGGTCTCCCACCGAAGCGGGTGCTCGCCCACGATCGAGAAGTCGTAGTGAGGAAGCGCCAGCCCGAACCGCACGCAGCGACTCTACCGGTGGGCTTGCGCAATCGACCGATCTGAACACCCCTTGGTCGCGGCGCACGTACCCTGAGCCCCGTGCTCGAGGCCGTCGTGAACATCTCCGAGGGTCGCGACGCGCGCCTGATCGATGCCATCGGTTCAGCCGCGGGAACGGCCTTGCTCGATATTCACCGCGATCCCGACCACCACCGCAGCGTGTTCACGATTGCGGCGCGAGATGCCGGGGTCACGGAAGCGGCGACGCGTCGTCTCACCGAAGTTGCGTTCGAGGATCTCGACCTGCGCCGGCATTCAGGCGTTCACCCGCGCCTCGGCGTGGTGGACGTCGTTCCGTTCGTTGCTCTCGGCTCGACTCCGCCGGAAACCGCAGTCGCCGCGGCGCGCGCGTTCGCCGACTGGCTGGCGCGGGTCCACCGGGTTCCTGCGTTCTTCTACGACCTCGCGGCCCCGGACGGCCGCACGCTGCCCACCGTCCGGCGCTCGGCGTTCGCTGGATTGATGCCCGACCGCGGTCCGGAAACTCCCGACCCGCGTCTCGGCGCCACCGCGGTCAGTGCGCGACGGCCGATGATCGCGGTGAACGTCGAACTTGCAACCCAGGATCTGCAACTCGCCCAGCGGATCTCGACGTCGGTACGTGAACGCGACGGCGGGCTTCCCGGGGTGCGCGCACTCGGCATGGTCCTGGCGAGCCGCGCGACCGTCCAGGTGAGCATGAACCTGGTCGACCTCGACGCCATCAGCCTTGAGCAAGCATGTGTCGAAGTCCGCCGCCTCGCCGAAGCTGCCACGGTTGCGGTCGAACGGGTCGAACTCGTCGGCTTGGTTCCTGCGTCCGAGATTGCTCGCAGCAGCGCCGATTTCCTGACCTGGTCAGGAATCGATGCTCACGACACGATCGAGGCGCGCCTGCGCGCCTGATGATCAGGCAGTGGCAGCAGTCGTGGACGCGGCCCGCCGGGCCAACGCGCGCTGCCGGCGAAGCCGGCGGCGTTCCCGTTCACTCAGCCCGCCCCAGATCCCGAACTTCTCGCCGTTGACCAGCGCGTACTCCAGGCAGTCGACCCGCACTTCACAGCTCGAGCACACCGACTTCGCCTCGCGCGTCGACGCGCCTCGCTCAGGAAAGAACAAATCCGGATCAACTCCAAGACAGTTCGCCCGCTCTTGCCAGCGCTTGTCGCCCGAGTGACTTGATTGCACGTGGGCAACGATCATTTCTCGCACCGGCGAACCCCTCTCCGATTTGACGCCGATGGGCACGTAATCACGCCCGTGGAATTACAACGGTGTCACTTTGGCAGCGTCGCCCAGTCAATGCAAGTGGAAGATAGCAATTTCGGGGGATTTTTCGCTCTTGGCCACTCGGTGTGCATCGCTGCGCGACGGTGAATCGCGGCGTCAGACACCGGATTCCGGTGGCGGGTTCGGTGTGTGACGGTCAGACGTGCGCGCGATCGCGCGCGAGAACGTCGCGCATGATCGTGACGAGGTCGTCCGGCTCGAACGGCTTGGTGACGTACTCGGCGGCACCGAGTTCACGCGCGCGGGCGCGGTCCTCATCGCCGGATTTCGCCGAACACACGACCACGTGGGGGTGGGTCGGACGTCCACCCAGCTCCGCCAGCACGAACCAGCCGTCGAGGACCGGCATCATGATGTCGAGCACAACGAGGTCCGGCAGCTCTTCGTCGACGCGACGGAGGGCGGTCTCGCCGTCGGCGGCGAGCAGTGGGTCGAACCCTTCGGCTTCGAAGATCATGCGAAGGGTCAGCAGCACGTCGGGCTCGTCGTCGACGATGAGGATCTTCGGTCGATCAGACATGCACAACCTCCGAGCGTGCATCGGTGCCGACGCTGGCGCGCAACGAAACTCGGAAGGCGGCTCCCCCGCCGGGCGCGTCTTCGACCCACACCTTTCCGCCGCACGACTCGACCAAGCCGCGCACGATCGCCAGGCCGAGCCCCATGCCGGGTTTCGTTCCGTTCGGATCGGTTCGGTAGAAGCGTTCGAAGATGCGCTCGCGTTCTTCCGGGGGAACACCGGGGCCACTGTCGATCACGGACATCACCACCTGATCGTCTGCCCGCTGGACCGCAACTCGGATCGGATCAGAGCCGTACTTGTGCGCGTTCTCGATGAGGTTGGTCAGCACGCGGCGCAGGGCCTCGGGCTCCGCGCGCACCGAACACTCTGCCGGGATCTCGATCTCGACCGGGCGACCCGCGACGTGCGAGTCGAGCGCGGTGAGGCGCACCAGCGCGCAGAGGTCGAGTTGCTGGGTGGCAGAACGGTTCGAGTTCTCCTGCATCCGCGCCGCCGTGAGCATCTCCTCGACCATCGTCTGGAGCCGCCCGGATTGCCGGTCCACGACATCGAGGAGTTCCTCGCGCTGGCCCGGGTCATCGGTCCGACGGGAGGCCGCGACAGCACCCCGGATGGAAGTAATCGGCGTCCGCAGCTCGTGACTCACCGACGCGACGAACTGCGACTTCATCCGATCCGATTCCAGGAGCTTCGCGACGTTCGCCCGCTCGGCTTCATACAGACCGGCCTTGGCCGTCGCCGCGGCCACCGGTTCGGCGAAGAGGTTCAAGACCGACAGATCGTCGTCGTCGAACGCATCGTTCTTCGGAGCGAGCAGCGTGAGGACCCCGAGCAGTTGGCCACGGTTGACGAGTGGAACGCACATCGCACCGCCGATGTCGGTCTCGGAGTCGAGCACGCCGCCGATGTCAGCCGGGGAGACCACCTCCGGGACGAGGAGCGGTTCGCGACTCTGCGCGACCCGACCCACGATCGACTCTCCCAATCGAACGCGCGCATCTCGCGCAATCCCGCGCCCTCGTACCGCGACGACTCGCAGCATCGCCTGGTCCTCGAGCAGCATCACCGAGCCGCCGGATCCCTTGAGGAGACCGAGCGCGTTCGCAAGAATCGCGTCGAGCACGTCGTCAAGATCCATCACCGAGTTCAATGCCTTGCCCGCGTTGAAGAGCGCCGTGTTCATCTGAATCTGAAGCGCCATGGTGTTGCTCAAGATTCGCTCGTCCACTAGCAGGCGCGAGAGCCGATGCAGGTGGACTTCTTTCTCCACCGCGTAGATGCAGAATCCGACGGCGAGGACCCCGACGCCACCGGCCAAGAGGAGCGGCTGTCCGCTCACCCACTTCACGTTGTCGGTGGCACCCGAGACGGCGAGCGCGGCAAGGCCGACCGCGACCATGACGACAATCATGATCGACCAAAGCTGCAAGCGACGGCGCTCGACCATCTCGATCGACGGTGCGTGGTCATGCATGCCCGCGACGCGCGCTTCGTGGCGGATGCGCTGACTGATCTCTACGGGGAGCTGGTCCATGTCGCCTCTCGACTGTCGACCCTGCATCGACGCCAAGTGGGGGTGGCTTGAGAGACTCTGGACAGATCTCGCCGGGTTTCGGGACCCGGATTCCGGCGCGCTGCGATGAGCGCCCGGATCGGCACGATCACACCAGAGCGGCGTAGGGCGGGGCGGGGTTGTATTCCATCGCCATCTGGGTGGTTCGAGCGTGTTCCACCGAGTAGAGCTGACCGACGAGCCACAGGGACATGTCGATCCCGGCGCTGACCCCCGCCGACGTGACGAGATTGCCGTCGCGGACGTACCGGGCGTTCTCAACGAGCTCAATGCCCGGGGCCAGGCCACGGAACTCGTCGAAGGCCGCCCAGTGCGTCGTCACCCGTTTTCCGGCCGCCGGCCCGGCCGCTTCGAGCACAAACGAACCGGTGCACACGCTGGTGACCCACTGGCACTGGGGCGCCACGCGCCGAATGAAGTCCAACAGCACCTCGTTCGTTCGCTGCACGCGGGTGCCCTGGCCACCGGGCACGAGCAGGACGTCGAGGGCCGGGGCATCCTCGAAGGTGTGATCGGGCAAGACACGAAGCCCCTTCCGACACCGCACGGGATCGAGGGTCTCGGCAATGGTCACGACCAGGTCGCCGTCGGGACGGGCCATCGTGAACACCTCCCATGGACCGGCCCAATCGAGCTCTTCTGCGTCTTCGAACAACACGATCCCGATGGTCAGTGACATGACGTTCTCCTCGTGGTGGTGAGTGGATGCACGACCGAGCGGTTCACGCGGCTCGGAAGCGGCGGCGATAGTCCGACGGCGCAACATGAAAGGCGCGAAGGAACGATCGCCGCATCGTCTCGGATGAGCCGAAGCCACAGTCCCGTGCGACGGTATCGACGCCGGCGTCGGATTCCTCGAGCCGCCGGCGTGCGGCTTCGAGGCGGGCACGTTCGACGTAGCGCGCCGGGGTGGTCCCGGTGCTGGCCGTAAAGACTCGGGCGAAGTGGCGCGGGCTCATCGCCGCTCGCTCGGCGAGCTGGGCGACCGACAGGTCTTCGGCCACGTGTTCCACGATCCACGCCTGGAGTTCCGCGACCTCGTCTCGATCACCCGACTGCAACTCGAGGGCAGTGCTGAACTGAGCCTGGCCGCCGGGTCGTTTGAGGAACACCACCAGCTGTCGAGCGACCGCCATCGCAACCTCGTGGCCGACGTCATCCTCCACGAAGGCGAGGGCGAGATCGATGCCGGCTGTGACCCCGGCCGAGGTCGAGACCGAGCCGTCGCGTACGAAGATGGGATCTGATTCCACGGTGACGTTCGGGTACCTGTTTGCGAGTTCCGCACACGCACTCCAGTGGGTGGTGGCGCGGCGCCCGTCCAGCAGCCCCGCGGCCGCCAAGACGAACGCACCGGTGCAGACGGACGCAACCCGCTGCGCCGAACCGGCGAGACGTACGACCTGCGCCATGAGCTTCGGATCGGAGATCGTGCGCGCGATGCCTCGGCGGTCACCACCAGCGACGATGAACGTGCCGATCGGGCCGGCGACGTCGGTGATGGAGTGGTCGGCGACGAGGCCCAGCCCGCTCATCGTGCGCACCGTCCCGGCTTCCGGTGCCACGACCTCGACCGAATAGAACGCCGTGCCGACGGA
>JANLTQ010000343.1:0-11886 GCA_031363005.1 Acidimicrobiia bacterium
GGTGACGTTACGGCCAGAATCGACTCAGTACCAAGGGTGTGCTCGAGACCGATCCGCTCCGCCAGCCGGCCGACCGGGTAGTCGTACGGCCACGACTGACAGTGGACGAGGGCGAGGTGATCCACCGCGGCCAACACATCGCGGTTGACCCCGACGTCGGTCGCGGCCTCTCTGCTGAGGCCCTCCCACATTGCGAGCGGCTCAGGCGTCGATTCGTCTCCGGTTTCCATGTTCTTCGCGCCGTCCCGACGATGCACGGAAGGCGCGCATCGTTGTCCGAGGCCACCGGTCCGAGCCTCGACGTGCGTGCCATGGCTCAGACCGCGACGGCGTAGACGACGATGTTGTCGCGGTACGAGCTCGCCGCGTTATCGAAGACACCGCCGCAGGTGATCAGGGTGAGGCGGGGTTCGCCCGTCGTCGCGAAGAGGTCCGCGGGAAGTTGCTGCTTGGGGAACTGCCGACGGGCCACGACTTCGAACTGGTGCTCGGCGCGGCGTGTGTCCGTCACGGTGATGCGCGCGCCGGGTTGGAGTTCACTCAGACGGAAGAACGCGCCCCGGCCCTGGGATCGTGAGTCGACGTGGCCCGCCAGCACGGCAGATCCCGGTCTCCCGGGCATCGCACCGGGCCGGTACCAGCCGATCTCGGCGACGGACTCAGGAATCTCCATCTCACCATTCGATTCCTGGCCGACGGAACGCACGGGTGCGTCGACACCGATGTCGTCAACCCGTATGGCGACCGGTGCAGTGGCACCAACGGGCGCGTCTTCGACGCGCCCCGAGTGCACTGCAATGTTCGTCGGGAGTGCTGGTACCGGCCGAACCTGGCGCCCACCGCTTGCCGTCTGCTCGAACCGTGCGAGCGAACCGACAGAGGTCGACGTTCGGTTCATCCACCAGATGCCCGGGAGGGCCACGCCGACCGCAAGCGCCACGATCACCAATACACCCAGTGCTCTGCGTCGCTTCATGTTCACGTCGTCTCCTCGAAAGCGGTACGCGTTTGGGGCCGGGCACACGGCCCGGCCCCGAACGTGTTCTGACCGTTCGCCAGTCTTAGTGGCGGGATCGTGCGAACACCACGCCTCCACCCGCTGCCGCGAACAGCGCGCCGCCGGCCGCGATCGCGATCCACATCGGGAACCCGGTGCTGGTGTCAACAAGACCACCGGACCCGGTGTTCACCGCTGAGGGAACCGGAGCCGACCCAGCTGGGGACGCTGCAGCCGGAGCAGCCGCCAAGCCACCGATCGTCTGCACCAGGACCCGGAGGGTCCCGTCGGCCGCGGAACCGACCGCATACACGATCGTCGACACGCCAGCCTTCACATCGACGTCGGCGGGGCCGATCGCCACAGTGCTGGTGCCGGCGAGCACGACATCCGCCGAGACAACGCCCGCCGCGAGATCAGCGGATGCTTCGTTGGGGTTCGTCAGGTTTGGGAACACCACAGCGCCACCAGCACGAACGTCAACGGCGGGCGCACCGGCGGTATGGCGGACCGTCAGCCGACCTTTGCCGTCCGCGATCGTTGCCACATTGTTCGCAAACACCGACACCGTCGGCGAGTCATCGGCCTTCAAGTGAGCAACAATCGACGCGTTCAAACCTGAGGTCACCGTGGCGTTTGCCTCGAGGATCGGGGCGGTCGTGCTGGGATCATTCTCCCCGCGGATCTTGAGGTTGTAGGCGCCGGGAGCCAACATGATCGGGTCGGTCACGGTGTCAGGGGCGAAGTTGTCGAGCGTCAATGCGTCGTTGACATAGACGTCGACGGTCAGGCCCGGAATGCCGTGGATCACGGTGACGCTGCCGTCACCGGGTGCCGCGCTCGCTGGCGAGGCGAAGGCCACCACTGCAACCGCAGCGGTGGCGAGGACAAGTGCACGCTTCATCATGGGAATACTCCAAGTTCTTGCGGGGACGGATGGATACAGCTCACGCTCACCCTGGGGTCGCACGTGCGATCGAGGGAGAACGCTGCTCAAATATGTTTTAGTACTAAAGCCAGCCAGATGCAAGCCACCACGAAAGAAAATGCGAAACGGACTTCCGGCGTTCGGTTTCGTGTCTTACCCGGCAGGACCGGGCAGCGTTGCAGTCATCACCTGCGCGATCCCGGAGACCTCGATCCCACGCGCGAACGGGCTCATGGTCCTCACCATCACTCGCGACCGGACCTCGTTGCTGAACTATCGATCTTTCAGTTTTCAGCCCGCTCGCCACCGACTACGGTGAAGAAGTCACGCGCGCACGCACGTGATCTGCTCCGGACCCTGGCAGCGTCTCCGATCTTCATGGAGTGCTCACGATGTGGTCCGAGAGTCCAGGGCGAAAACACCAACTCACGGCGCCCGATGACGGATCCTTCACTCTCGGCCGCGTCGCCATCGACGTTGGTGGGGACATCGACATTGCGACGGCACCCCGTTTCGCGAAGTTGCTGGATGACGTCGCCGGCGCAGGGCCGACGGAAATCGCGATCGACCTCGCACGCCTCGCGTTCATGGACGCGTCGGGACTGACGGCCATGGCCAGCGCGGCGCAGCGCCTGCCGGCGACGAGTGCTCTGACCCTTCGGTCACCAACGGCATTGGTCGAGCGGCTGCTCACCATCACCGGACTGCAGGGACTCATCACGGTGGACCGCTCGCCGCGTCAGGCAACGCTCGCCCCCGAGCAACAGGCCGGCGACCACTCCACCACCGTCTCGAGCTCGCCGAGCCGATTGATCTCGGACCTCCGCCGCGCCGTTGCCATGCCCGCCAATGATGACGCCATCGACGCCGCCTTGCGGACCGTGGTCGAGTTCGCAGCCTTCATTCTCGAGCGGGCCGACGGTGTGAGCGTGACCCTTCGCCGACGAGGAACGCTGGCGACCGTCGCGGCCAGCAACCCGGCTGTCGCACAGATGGACGCCGACCAGTACGAGACCGGCGAGGGACCCTGCCTCGCGGCGGCGAGCGAGGGACATTGGTTTCACATCGACGAAATCTCCAGCGAGCAGCGGTGGCCCGCGTTCGTGACGCGAGCGAAGGCGGAAGGGATCAACAGCATCCTCTCGACCCCGCTGATGGTTGAATCCCAGCCGGTGGGTTCGCTCAACATCTACTCGATCTCCGAGCACTCATTCGGACTCTCAGAGCAGAAACGAGCCGCGTGGTTCGCGGAACGATCTTCCGCGATCGTCGCCGATACGCCCACAGTCGATACCGACGCCACCGTCCATGAACACCTCCAAAGTGCACTCAACTCTCGCGAAGCAATCAGCCGCGCCGAAGGCTTCCTGATGGGCCAACGCTCCATGTCGCAAGCGGAGGCATCGGCCGAGTTGCGCCGCTCAGCTCGTCGGGCGGAGAAGCCGGTTCACGAGTACGCGCTCATGGTCACTGCGTCCGGACCTCCGAGCGCACCGCAGTTCAGTGAGGACTCGCCGTGACCCCACCGGACACGCCCCTCGAAGCGGCCCGGAAGGCCGCCGATCTCTCCCTCGCCGAGCTGTGGTTCCGTTACTTCGCGCTCGGCGGGGGGAGCACCACGTTGGAAATCGAGGCGTATCTGCTCGGCGCCCTGAAGGCCACCACTGAAGACCAGGACCTCCTGGCCGTGGCCCTCAACGAACGGTTCTCCGAACTCGGCGGCGACCACCCCATGTCCTATTCGGACGACGACGCACACGACGGATAGCGGCCGCGCCAGCGAGCCCGCCCGGCTCCTCTCGAGTGACTTACTCCGACGGCTTCACGGCGCGTCGAACACGGCATCCGGTCGGAGGTCTCGAGCGACGATGGCACGGGCGACATCGGTCAGGTGCACATTGTGGTTCCGGGCGTAGTTGCGGAGAGCTCCGAACGCGAGGTCCATGCTCGTGGCGGCGTACTCGGCCAGGACGCCCTTGGCCTGTTCGATGACCACGCGGCTGGACAAGGCCGATTGAAGTTGCTCGGACAAGAGATTCGCCTCTGCCGCGAGCCGGTGTTGCAAGATTCCGATCGTCGCGACATCCGCAAGTGCTTGGGCCGCACCGAGATCGTCGGGGTTGAGCGGCCCGGGGAATGTTCGGAGCAGGTTCAGGGACCCGATGGTCTGGTTGCGGAGTCGCATCGGGAGCGCGTAGGCCGACGCGAATCCGGCGGCGATCGCAGCCGGCGCAAACCGGGGCCAGCGCGTCCGTGCTGCTTCGAGTTCCTCACACTCGATCGGGGAGCCCTCGCGGAAACAGTCGACGCACGGGCCTTCCTCGTGCTGCAACTCGAAGAGCTCGAGCGTCCGCATCGCATCGCTCGACGACCCTCCGACGTGGAGCGTCGAGTTCGCGTCCGCGAGCATGAGCCCGGCGGCCGCGGCGTCGAACAGGTCCACGCAGCGGCCGGCGAGTACCGCCAAGAGGTCGATGACATCGAAGTCGGTGACGAGCGTGTCTGCAACTTCGACGAACGTTGCCGCCAACCGCGCTTCTCGAGCGACCATCGCGAGACCCTTCCCACCCGTGGCCATCCCGACGCCGGTTGCGACGGGCGACAGCCGTTTACGACGATAGTGGGCTGGCCTCACAGATCAAGGCGCTCCCCCACCGCGTGGCTGACCGATGAATCCGACGGCAACCCACTCGAACGGAACAAATCACAAAGTCGGCGGACGGGCTCCCGGGCGGGTGGCCGTGCGTTTCGATGGTTCGCAAGCGGGTACAAGACAAAATCTCTCCGCTCGAGAACGCAGACGAAGTTCAGCTCAGTGCCCCAACCGATTCCGAACTGCTCGCTGCGGTCGCGGCTCGGTCTCCGGAGGCGATGGCCGAACTCCACGAGCGCTACGGGGCTGCGATGTATTCGCTCGCGGTCGCGATCGTCGGCAACCGCCTCGCCGAGCGCCTCGTCCACGCAGCATTGCTCACCAT
Source organism: Acidimicrobiia bacterium (assembly GCA_031363005.1). GTDB lineage: Bacteria > Actinomycetota > Acidimicrobiia > IMCC26256 > JAENVU01 > JAENVU01. The sequence goes on from JANLTQ010000343.1 coordinate 4,904, forward strand.
CTGGCGGCAACCGGCGACGCCACCAACCGATGCAACCGCGCCTCAGATCCCCGTGCCGTGCCACCTGCTGGACGCAGTGATGTCCGAGTCCTCAGACGTCCAGGAACCCGACATCACGGTGCGACGCGAACGGCTCGGCCAACTTGAGTCGGCCGAGCGCACCGCGGTGTTGCTGGTCGTTGCCGGTGCGAGCCGGGACGAAACCGCAGCTGCGCTCGGCGAACCCATCGAGACCGTGGACCGGATGTTGCGAACCGGTCTTGGTCTGCTCGGGTCCCCGGGCTCAGCAGACGATCTCGCCTGATCCCGCCCGCCGATCAGGACTCGGCGGGTACGACGTGGTGCGAAGCGATGCGGGGGTCGGCGACGAAGTCGCCGATGGTGACGCCCAGCATGATGATGAAGCCGATCAGTGCTGCGATCGCGGCGTACAGCGCCAAGGTGCTCACCACGGACCATCCCCAGGCGTAGAGCAGCAATCCACGGAGCGTCTCGCCCTTGAACAGCGTGGCCACCTGACCGCTCAACTTCGCGTCGGTCGGCGTGGCACGGGACAGTTCGCTCACCTGTGAGTAGGTCTTGCCGCCAGCCACGTCCTTCAGGTGCTCCGCGATGAACTGATTGGCGTACGCCTTCGCCTTGGGTCCGGTATCCACTTTCTCACCCGCGTACTGCTGGAGCCCCGGGTACACCTTGGGATCCAACCCCGGCGAGCCCTTGGCTGGGAACGAGATGTCCTGTGCACCCAACTGGGAATGCACCATGTCGAGCCCGAAGTTCGAACCATAGAACAGGAGCGCAGAGCCAACTCCGAGAATCAGACACAGAATGATTTCGACGACCCGGCGGGTCGCGACGAAGCCCAACATCGTGCGAGGTCGCTTGGTTTTCGGGGATGCACCACCCGAACCGGCCGGTGCCGAGTTGGCGCCGGCTGGCGTCGGCGCGATGTCGGTTGCTGCATTCATTGCGGTCCCCTCGTAGCGAGTGCGTTCGGTATCAGCATCGAATGGTTCGATTGGCAGCAACAGGGCCACAAGTCACTTCGTGACGACCCGACCGTTGAACGGTTCAACCGCACGCCCGGAAATCAGTTCACCTCGCAGCGTCACCACCTCGGATGCCCCCGTCACGGCCCACGGTCGCAACGGGAGGCGTCCGAGTCGATCCAGGGCAGGGCCCTCGGTCACGGTCAGGCGCCCCGTGATCAGCACGCTCCAGCCGGTGTGGGCGAACCCGTCATACGAGTCGACCTCGAAGCACGCAACCACCTGGAGGCGCGCGGCGTCGAGTTTCTGACCCGGTTCGGTCCGGAACACGACGTCTCGGCCGATCAGCACGAAGTTGATCGGGAAGATGACTGGCATGGCTCGGGCGCTGAAACCGAGCCGGCCGATCGACGCACCGCCGACGAGCCGGAGGCACTGCGCTTCGTCGATGACCGCAATCCCCTGATGGGCGGAGTCGGCTGTGTCGGGCTGCATCTGGTCAGCGTGCGACTCGGCCGGGCGCGGCGCTAGAGCACTTGGTCCCGGCGACCGAACATGGGGACCTTCTGCTCTAGGAGCACGTCGATGCGCCGTGCAACATGAACGTCGAACCGCACTCGCAAACGCGCGCCGGTCAAGGAGCAACCATGAAGGCAATCGTGTACCACGGCCCCGGTCAACCTTCGTGGGAGGACGTCCCCGACCCGACGATTCACGCCGACACCGACGCCATCGTTCGGGTCGACGCCACCACGATCTGCGGCACCGACCTGCATATCTTGAAGGGCGACCTCCCGACGGTGACGGACGGCAGAATCCTCGGCCACGAGGCGGTCGGCACCGTCCAAGCGGTGGGTGCTGCAGTCAAGAACGTCAAAGTCGGCGACCGTGTCCTGGTGTCATGCATCACCGCGTGCGGCGCGTGCCGGTACTGCCGGGAGGGCGTGTACGGCCAGTGCGTCGGAGGCGGCGGCTGGATCCTCGGAAATCTGATCGACGGAACCCACGCCGAGTTCGTCCGCGTTCCTTTCGCCGACACCTCCACGTATCCGATGCCCGCAGGCGCCAAGGACGAAGACATCTTGATGCTCTCCGACATCGTCCCGACCGGCTACGAGGTCGGCGTCCTGAACGGACGGGTCAGCCCCGGCCAGGTCGTCGCAGTCGTCGGAACCGGGCCGATCGGTTTGTCCGCGATCATGGGGGCCGGCCTGTACAGCCCCAGCCACATCATCGCGATCGATCTCGTCGACAGCCGCCTCGAGGCCGCGAAGGGATTCGGCGCGGACACCGTGATCAACACCACTCGCGAAGACGCCGTCGCCATCGTCAAGGAGCTCACCGGCGGGATCGGAGCGGACGTCGCCATCGAGGCCGTCGGGGTCGAGGCGAGTTTCGATCTCTGCACGCGCTTGATCCGTCCGGGAGGACGGGTCGCCAACATCGGCGTCCACGGGGCGCCCGTGACCCTGCATCTCGAGAACCTCTGGACCCAGAACGTCACGATCACCACCGGACTCGTCGACACGTCGTCGACGCCGACGTTGCTCAGCCTCGTTGCCTCGGAGCAGGTCGCGCCGGCGAAGTTCATCACCCACCACTTCCCCCTGGACGAGTTCGAGGCGGCCTACGACACGTTCTCGCGTGCGAGTGAGACGGGCGCGCTCAAGGTGGTCGTGACTCGTTCCGAGGCATAACGGGCCGATCGCTCCACGTTTTCCTATCGCCGTCCGCCGATGAACTTCTGGAGTTCTGCGAGGACGCGTGGCAGTTGGTTGTAGGGTCGCGCCCGACGCGAGACTCGTTTGCCCGATCCTCAGAGGGTATGACGACGATTGCGACATGCGGTGCTCCGGACCCTGGTAGCGCAATCGATTGATGTGCCGCTGCCCGGAGGAGCCCGACGTGACGCCCGACCGGATTGTGGGTGGTGCCGGTGATGCCTGCGCCACCGCCTGGCAGGACCAGGTCGCCCGATGATCACCGCCGAACCCGCGGTCGGTGTACCGGGAACGGACCAGCTTCGGCGAGTGCTCGACGCGGTCCTTCTGATCGGGTCCGACCTCGACCTCACGGCCACCCTGCAGCGCATCACGGAGACGGCCGCCCTTCTGGTCGGCGCAACCCAGGGAACACTCCGCGTGCTCGACCAATCCAAGACCGTCCTGGTCGAGGTCGTCACGATCGGTGCCGCCGACGATGCCGAGGGCGAGGTCGGTGAACTCCCATCGTTCAGCAGCATCCTCGGGACACTCGTCAGGAACTCGAACCCGATTCGGATCCCCGATCCCACCGGACGCGCCGGCATGCCCGGGGGTACCGCGAAGCCGTCGTTGCTGGCCGTGCCGATTCTGATTCGGGGTGAAGTCCTCGGAAGCCTGAGCCTCCGCGAGAAGAACGGCGCCACGGCGTTCGCCGACCTCGACGAAGAGATCGTCGTTGCGCTCGCAGCCGGCGCGGCAGTCGCGATTGAGAACGCGCGACTCCACGCGCGTGTCGCGGAACTCGCCCACCTCGAGGATCGCGATCGCATCGCGCGCGATCTGCATGACACTGCGATCCAACGTCTCTTCGCCGTTGGTCTCAGCCTCCAGGGTTCCGTTCGGCTCTCCCTTGACCCGACGGTGTCGGCCCGCCTGGAGTCGGCGGTCGACGAAGTGGACATCACGATCCGAGAGATTCGCACCGCGATCTTCGAACTCCATCCCCCGCAACTTCCGGGTCGTTCCGCACGCCAAGCGGCGATCGCGATCTGCGTGGAAGCGGCGCGTACCCTCGGGTTCGAACCGGCGGTGCACTTCGATGGTCCCGTCGACGCCGCGGTCGGAGATGGGATCGCACACCACCTCTTGGCTGTACAACGCGAGGCCCTCTCGAACGTGGCGAAACACGCCTCGGCGCGAACGATCGATCTGACCCTCGAGACACACGGTGGGACGGTGTCACTCACGATCGAGGATGACGGCGTCGGGCTCGGAGATCACGACGGCCGCGGCGACGGTCTCGCAAACATGGAGACCCGCGCACGCGAACTCGGCGGCGAGTTTTCGATCGCCAATCGTCCCGGCGGTGGGACCGTGTTCCGGTGGTCCGTGCCTTCCAGCTGAAGGTTCGGACGGCGCTCAACGCGAAAGGGCCGAAGGTCCCTACACCAGAGGGTGGGGACCGGCATACGTTGCGTTTCGACCAACCGGGAGAATCTCCAATGTCCCACCGCGACACCGATCGGGTCGCTCCGAAACTGGGCGTCCACTCCGAGATTGGCCATCTCCGCCAAGCGATCGTGCATCGCCCGGGAATCGAACTGTCTCGACTCACTCCCGACAACATCGAAGAAATGCTCTTCGATGACGTCCTGTGGGCGCAGCGCGCCCAGGAAGAACATGACAACTTCGTCGCCGCGCTGAAACGCAACGACGTCACGGTCCACTACTTCAACGAACTCCTCGCCGAGACCCTCGACATTCCCGAGGCCAGGGCCGATGTGCTTCGACACATCTGCTCACCGCAGGTGGTGGGTCCGGCCCTCGTTGATCCGCTTCGCCGCTTGGCGGAGGACCTCGACGGGAAGACCTTGGCCGCGTACCTCGTCGGCGGGATCACGAAAGCTGATCTCCACCCCGGTGCGGTCACGAGCCTGCTCTGGTCGACGCTCGGGCCTGACGACATCATGTTGGCGCCGCTGCCCAATCACCTGTTCCAACGCGACAACTCCTGCTGGATCTACGGCGGCGTCAGTGTCAACACGATGGCCAAGCCGGCGCGTCAACGCGAGACCATCCATAGTGGGGCCATCTACCGGTACCACCCGCTCTTCGCCGGCGGTGATTGGAAGTACTGGGCCGGCGAGGACGGCAAGGATCAACACCCGGCCACGCTCGAAGGTGGAGACGTCCACGTCATCGGCAACGGCACGGTGCTCGTTGGGATGGGAGAACGCACCAACGCGACGGCGGTCGAGATGTTGGCGGCATCGCTGTTCGCCGGCGGCGGCGCCGAACGCGTCATTGCGATCGAGCTCCCTCACTCTCATGCGTTCATGCATCTCGACACCGTCATGAGCATGGTGGAGCGCGACACCTTCATCGCCTACCCCTACCTCGATCAGAACCTCCGCTCGTGGACTTTGACCGCCGTCCACGATGGCAGCGGCAGCTTCTCGATCGTCGAGAACCACGACCTGTGGCCCGCAATCGCCGAGGCGCTCGAGGTCGACAAGGTCACGGTGCTCTGCACCAGCGAGGATCTCCCTGCCGCTGAACGCGAGCAATGGGACGACGGCACCAACTTCCTCGCGGTCGCGCCCGGCGTCGTCATCGGTTGGGACCGCAACGTCACCACCAACCGGATGCTGGCGAGCAACGGCATCGAGGTCATCTCCGTCAGCGGCAGTGAACTCGGACGCGGTCGCGGCGGACCACGGTGCATGACCTGTCCCATCCAACGCGACGCCGTCTGACCGACAGTGACCAACCGAACCGAGGCACCATGACCACGACCCTCGAACCCTCCCAGCAACGATCATCGCCACAGCCCCCCGACGCGGCCGCGGACGGGACCCGCGCGGCGGGCCCGTCAGACCGAGGCGGAGAACTCAGTCTGGGCTCGTCGACCGCGCTCGTCGTCGGCAGCATCATCGGCACCGGCGTGTTCACCATGCCCGCCGTCTTGGCCGGTGCTGGGACCAGTTCCATCATCACCCTGGCGGTCATTGCGGTCGGCGCAACGCTGCTCGGCGTGATGTTCGGCCAGCTCACCAAACGGGTCCCCAACGTCGACGGCGGGCTCTACGCGTACTCCCGACACGAGTTCGGGGACTTCGCCGGGTACCTGACCGCGTGGTGCTACTGGATCACCGCGTTCGCCGGCAACGCCGCGATCGTCGCGTCATGGGTGCTGTACGTCGAGTCGTTGTTCGGGATCGACAACCCGTCGGCGTGGGTCAACTTCGGGATCGCGATGACCGGACTGTGGATCCCCGCCGCGATCAACCTGGTGGGCATCCGCCAGATGGCGTGGTTCCAGAACGTGACCACCGTCTTGAAGTTCGTGCCCTTGCTGTTCGTGGCGATCGTCGGCTGGTTCTTCGTGAAGTCGGCGAACTTCGGGCCGTTCAACGCATCGGGCGGAAGCCTCTACAAGGGTGTGGGTATCGCCGCGGGGGTGGCGCTGTTCTCGTTCATCGGCGTGGAGTGCGCATCGATTGCAGCCGGTCGCGTCAAGAACCCGCGCCGCAACGTCGGCCGGGCATCGGTGCTCGGGACCGCCGCGAGTGGACTGCTGTACATCGCCGTCACCGCTGCGGTCATGGGTCTCGTTCCCCACGGCAAGCTCACCGGTGACGGCGCGCCATTCGTCGCCGCCTTCCGCGAGATGTTCGCGGGTGCCGGTTGGGCGGGGAAAGCGGTCGCCCTCGTCGCCGTCATCTCAGGGATCGGCGCACTCAACGGCTGGACGCTCATCACCGCCGAGATGCCCTTCGCCGCCGCGAAGGACGGACTCTTCCTGCGCGCGTTCGCCAAGGTGGACCGAAATGGCACGCCGTGGTTCGGGATCATCGTTTCCACGATCGTCGCGTCACTGCTCATGGCATTCAGCTACAGCGGCAAGACCGGGCTCAAGGTCTTCACCTACCTCGTCTACCTCTCGGTGGTGACGGTCGCGATCCCCTACTTCTTCTCCGCCTGCGCGCAGCTCGCCTACCTCGTGTCGAGACGACGCACCGTCCAGGGATGGAACCTCACACGCGACCTCGCGATCGCAATCACCGGGGTCCTCTTCTCGCTCTGGGTGACCTTCGCGTCGGGCTACCAGGCCGTCTACCAAGCGATGGTGCTGGTGCTCGCCGGCATTCCTATCTATGCGTTCCTCAAGGCCCACCGCGAACGACTCGGTCAGGTTGTCGAACCGGTCGAGCACATCGAGGTCGGTGCCAACGTTGCGACCCGCGCGGGTTGATCCGTGGGGCCGACGGTGACCCGCGCTCCGGTCAAT
>JANLTQ010000348.1:0-3628 GCA_031363005.1 Acidimicrobiia bacterium
GTCCGAGATCCTGGCCCTGGACCCAGGTCCCGAAGGCTCCATCCATGATCAGGACGCGTTCGGGCAAGAGGCTAAGAAAGTCCGACATGAGGCGGGAAAGGCTAGTAGGCCTCCCCGATCGGACTCTTTTCGATTGCCGGGTTCGAATCGCTGCCGTTCACACACGGCCGACGGGGAACGATCTCCGTCCTGAGCGGGTCGTGGCGTTACCGTCGTCACCGATGTCTTCGGGAATGGTGACGACGAACGTGAGAAGAGCGGTCGGTCGCTCCCGCCCGTTCCGACCGATGGATCGATGAACCGGGCCCTCCGGCGGCTCTCCACCGTGTTGCCGACGGGAACGGGCACTGTCGGGATGTGGCTCGCGTTGAGTGGTGTCCTGGCCTACGCCTTCCTTGCGATCAGTGGTCGAGCCATCGGCGCCGAACGTGCGTCCGGGCTGTCCACGCTCTGGATCGTGGGGTTCCTCGTCGGAAATGCTGCCGGCCTGCCGGTCGAACAGGAAGTGTCACGAGCGATCGCGAGTCGCCGCGCCCAGGGCCTTGGAACCGGGCCGGTCATCCACCGCGCAGCCGTGGCCGCGGCCGGATTCTCTGCGCTCGTTGTCGTGGTGGTCGCAGTCGCAGGGCCGTGGCTCGTCGACCGACTTTTCGGCGGGGACTGGACCCTGTTGGTCGCCTTCGCAGTGCTTTTTGTCGGCACGATCGCGGAATTTCTCGTGCGTGGCGTGTTGGGCGGGAGCCAGCAGTTCGGAGCCTACGGTCGGTTGTTAGGTGCCGAAGCTGGAAGTCGTGTCCTGGTGGTTGCCGCATTGGCGCTCGGTGGTGTGCGTGCGCCCGGGCCCTACGGCATGACCTTGGCGCTCGCACCGTTCGTGGGGATCGCGGTGGCGCTGATCGGTGTCGACCGCGCTGACCTGGAACGGCCAGGACCACCGTCGCCGTGGCGCGAACTCACGCGTGCACTGGGTTGGCTGCTCGCGGCATCGACGCTGGCTCAGGCGCTCGTGAATCTCGGTCCCGTCTTCGTTCGACTGCTGGCGCCGAACAACGGCGATCTCACGAGTGCGTTCGTTGCGAGCCTCATTGTCGCTCGCGTCCCCGTGTTCCTCTTCCAAGCCGCGCAAGCCGCACTTCTCCCACGACTCGCCCATCATGCTGGAGGTGGCCGCGCGAACATCATCGCCACCGAGACGCGAGCGCTCGCTCGTGCCGTGTGCGCATTGGTCGTCGTGGCCGCGGTCGGTGCGTGGCTGCTCGGACCGACGGTGGTGCGCATCGGATGGGGAGGTGATTTCGCGCTCGGTCGTGGCGATTTTGCGCTCCTCGCCGCTGCCAGCTGCCTGTATCTCCTCGCGGTGACGTTCGCACAGGCGCTCGTAGCCTTGGAATGCCCGCAACGCGTGGGGTATGCGTGGGGCCTTGGTCTGGGCGGACTCCTGGTCTCGGTGGCGGTGGGCCGCGATGTACTCGGGAGGGTTGAGATCGGTTACCTGGTCGGGTCCTTCGTCGCCGCGACGGCGATGGGTGCTCTGATGGTCGGCCCATTGCGGCGTGCGATCGCGCAGGCCTGGGTCCCCGATTCCGCCCAAGAGCCCCGCTAGCCTCAAAAATTCACTTGGCGAGCGGTTTGCTGGGCCGCAAGACCCACGACGAGCGCGTGTGCGCTGACCAGGAGGTTCAAGAGTGCGAATCATCATCCTCGGTGGCGACGGCTATCTGGGCTGGCCGACGGCCATGCACTTCTCTCGGCTGGGCGACGATGTCGCGATCGTCGACAACTTCACCCGTCGTGCCGGACACCTCGAACGCGGAACGGACAGTCTCACCCCGATCGCCCCGATGCAGGATCGCGTGGCGGCTTGGGAGCAGGTGAGCGGTCATCGCATCGAATCTCACGTGTTGGACCTCTGTGACTACACGGCGTTGCGTGACGTCTTCGAGAAGTTCGAACCGGACACGATCGTGCACTACGGCGAGATCGCGTCGGCGCCCTATTCGATGATCGACCGCGACCACGCGTGGGAAACGCAACGTAACAACGTCGAGGGTTGTATGAACGTCATCTGGGCGATGCGAGAAGTCTGCCCGGACGCGCATCTCGTGAAGCTCGGAACGATGGGTGAGTACGGCACTCCGAACATCGACATCGAAGAGGGCTACCTGGACTACGAGCACAACGGTCGCACCGACCGTCTGCCGTTCCCGAAGCTCCCCGGCAGCTTTTACCACCTCTCGAAGGTGCATGACTCTCACAACATCCACTTCGCATGTCGCGTGTGGGGACTGCGCGCAACGGATCTGAATCAGGGCGTCGTGTACGGCATCCACACCGACGACACTGAACTCGACGATCGGTTGCTCACGCGATTCGACTACGACGAGATCTTCGGTACCGCGCTCAACCGGTTCTGTGTCCAGGCGGTCATCGGCCACCCGATCTCGGTGTACGGGAAGGGCCAGCAGACGCGCGGTTTCCTCAACATTCGCGACACGATCCAATGCATCGAGCTTGCGACGCGTAATCCGGCCGCGAGCGGTGAGATGCGCGTCTTCAATCAGTTCACCGAGTTGTTCACCGTGATGCAGCTGGCGGACGAGGTCGTCACCGCAGCTCGACACCTCGGCTACAACGCCGAACTCGAGCACGTCGACAACCCGCGGTTCGAGCTCGAGGAGCACTACTACAACCCCAAGCACACCGGGTTGTTGGAACTCGGTCTCAAGCCGAGGATGTTGTCCGACGAGCTGATCGAAACGGTGTTGCACACGGTCGAGCGGTTCAAGGATCGTGTGAGTCCGCGAGCGATCGCTCCCGCGACTCGATGGCGCTGAGCGAGGTGCTCGCGTTTCTGTGGTGAAGCCATCATCGGCGGATCGCCGGTTTGCGCGGGCGATCACGCTGATCGTTGTGGTGGCACTCGTCCTGCGGCTCACTCGGATTGGAACCAATAGCTTCTGGGTGGACGAGATCAACGTCTTGTCCTTCGTGCGTTCCGGGCACCTCTTGTCCGAACTGCGATCACGCGGTGGACCGTTCGAGTCGCCCCTGCACTACGTCACCATCTGGGTGGCTTCGTATCTCCCGTTCGGGTTCGAGACGTGCGCGCGCATTCCTTCGGCCGGTTTCGGGGCCGTCGAGGTGTTGGGGATCGGACTCCTGGTACGCCGTCTGACTGCCCGACGCGATGTTGCACTCCTCGCCAGTGCCATGCTCGCGGTGGCACCGTTCGCGGTGCGGTATTCGCAAGAAACTCGCTACTACACGACCTTCTCTGCGCTCCACCTCGTGTCGTGGTGGCTCCTCGTGCGGGCCTACCAACTCCGCACGCGCGCAAGCTTCCTGTGGTGGGGCGTCGGAATGGCGGCGCTGATCTTGGCCCACCCGTTTTCGCCGCTGGTCGTGATCGTGCAGTTGAGCGTGATCGGTGTTATGGCGCGACGCGCCCACACCCGCGGTGAGACCCGCGGGGCGCGCGAAGTCGTCCAAGATGCATTCCGGGCCTGCGTCCTCGCCGGACTCATCATCTTGCCTTGGTACCTCTGGGGAATGTTCCGTTGGGTCCCGGACCTGATGAACGGGCGGTCGTACCGGCTCAACCCCGAGGCGCGCGAGCAGGTCACCCTCA
>JANLTQ010000358.1:0-8185 GCA_031363005.1 Acidimicrobiia bacterium
CGATCGACGGCGAAGAACTGCTCGGCCTCCCCACGTGGGAACGCGCACGCAAGGGTCTGTTCCTCACGCATCAGTATCCGGTGGAAATTGCCGGTGTGCGAGTCGTCGATCTGGTCACTGCGGCAACGGACGGCGAAGGTGACGCAGGCGAGCGGATCGCCACCGAGGCGTCTCGGCTGGCCGTGCGCGACGAGTTCCTGACTCGCGGCGTGAACGTCGAGTTCTCAGGTGGAGAACAGAAGCGCGCCGAGACGCTGCAACTCGCCGTGCTCGAACCGCGCTTCGCGGTGCTCGACGAGATCGACTCCGGGTTGGACGTCGATGCGCTCCGAGATGTCTCCCGGCGGATCGAGGCCATGACGGAAGAGACCGGCCTCGGTGTGCTCGCCATCACCCACTACGCCCGGTTGCTCACCGAACTCCGGCCTGACCGAGTCCATGTCTTCATGGGTGGTCGGGTCGTGACCTCGGGCGGTCCGGAACTGGCGGACGAGCTCGAGGCCGGCGGCTACGACGGCTTGGCGGCACGACTCGGCATCGAGGTGCCCAGCCCGGTGGCGGCGGCGGAGAGACCGTTGGACCCGTTCGCAACGCCAGGCTTCTAGGGCCCACCCCGCACGCCGCTGATTCCGGCGCCAGAGTCAACTCGGAGGCGGTGTCGGTGCCGGTGCCGGTGCGACCGGCGGTGCAGGTGCAGCGGTGACCGGCGCCGGAGGACGCGCCGCAACGCGACCGATCGGTGAACTCGAGAGGATCTGGGCCGGGGTCCCTCCGAAGACGTAGACCGGATCTCCCACGTGCACGAGGGTGTGGAAGTACTCCGCGATGTGCATCGGAATGCGAGTGCAACCATGGGAGGCCGGCTCGGTCGGCACGCTCGTATATCCGTGAACCGCGATGCCGCCGTTGAAGTAGTACGGCTGGTAGAGCTGACCGAGCGGTGACTTGTCCCAGCCGGAGACGAAGCGGGTGTAGGTGAAGCGACCCGACGGCGTCGTCGCGACTTCACAGATGTGCTGGGTGGGGTTCAAGCGTGGGGAGTTGTAGCAGTAGTGCTCCCCCGAGCCGGTCGAGGTCGTGGTGATGAGTCGCACCTGGTAGTTCTCGTACAACGTGATGACCTGTTTGGCGACGTCCACCTCGGTCCGGTTCGGCTCGCCGTTGGGTTGCAGCGGTTGGGGATACTGGAAGACGGTGAGGGTCAGGGTCTCAGCGACACCCAACCGCCCGGTCCGAGGTGCTCCGGTCAGCTTCTGCAACGCCTGCACGGCGTAGGTGGTGGCGACGCCGTAATGACCGTCGATGGTGCCCGGATCGAAGTGCAGATCGGCCAGCCGTTGTTGATACGCACGCACGACTTCGCCGCTGGAGCCGGGTCCCAGGGTGCCGCGGAATGCCGGAAGGACGGCGTTCGGTGGTTGGGCGAGCGCCGGAAGGGTCGTGGTGGTGGTGGTCGGCTGGGTCGAGGTCGTCGAGGACGAGGATGACGAGGAGGTTGTAGAAGCGGCGCGTACAGCTGCCGGACTGGCGCCGGACGAGTCAGCGTTGTTCAACGCGAAGGCCACGCCGGCGGCTCCCACCACGGTGACGCAGGTGACGAGGAGTGCGACGAACGCCTTACGGTGCGAGCGGTGCTTCGCGGCGCGGCGTTCTTTGCGCGTCTTCTCCGGCATGATGGTGTTCATCGATCTCCCTCAGAACCCGTCGATCGTACCGGGCGAGGGCCCGTCCGACGCGCATATGGACGCGGTGGAGGAGGCGGTGAGACGAGTGAAGCAGGGGCCGCTCGGAGCGGCGGTGTTGGGAAGATCAGGCGGTGGGTTGGCGCTCTTCGTCGAGCAACTGCGCAATGGCGCGGTCCGACGAGTTCACGACCGCCAATCGAAGGTCGAGCAAGAAATCGACGACTTCGGCTCCGGCGACGAGGTCGCGCGCGCCAAAGCGTTGGAGTGCCTGATCGATGGTCATCACCAGGTCGGGCGTCACTTGCTCGGTCATGCCGCTCCCTTCGAGTGGAACTCCCATGGTACCCGCCCGGGACCCCCCAGAACCGTCAAGAACACCGAACTCGGTCACATTGGGTGAGCTTTGGCTCGTACGACCCACCGGCGGACCAACCGCAGCAGGGTGTGCGTTGCTCGAAGCGCTCAATGTGACGATTCGATTTCATCGAGCCCTTGCACGAGCGTGTTCCACGCGAGCGTCGCGCACTTGATACGAACCGGGAACTTCACCACGCCCTGGAGCGCTTCGAGATCTCCGAGGCGGACACCGGCGAGGTCGTCCGCAGTGGCGTCGACTTCGGCGCCCCCCATCTTTGACAAGTGGATGCTCAAGAGGGCCGTGAAAGCCCGAGTGGTAGGGCGCGCGGCCGCCACCGACTTGGCCATGACCGCGGCGCTCATCATGGAGGTGGAGGCCTGGCTGATGGAACATCCCTGACCGGAGATCTTGAGGTCGGAGACCATGGCGTCCTCTACCTCGAGGTACAGGACGACTTCGTCCCCACACAGCGGGTTGAAACCTTCGACCTGATGGGCCGGTGGTACCTCGAGCTCACCGCGATTGCGGGGCGCGCGGTAGTGGTCCAGGATGATCTCGCGATAGAGGTCTTCGAGTCCGGCCATGGCTTCCTGATCCTAGGTGGGGTCGAGTGCGAAGAACTTCTCGGCGTGGGTGAGGCCCACGATCAACGCGTCGACATCATCGGTGTCGTTGTAGAGATAGAGCGATGCCCGACTCGTCGCCGGAATCTGCAGGACCCGCATCAACGGTTTGGCGCAGTGGTGTCCGGCGCGAACGCAAACGGCTTCCTCGTCCAACACCTGGGACACGTCGTGCGCGTGGATCGCAGGGAAGAGGAACGAGATGACCCCGCCGCGCGCTTCAGTGGTGGACGGTCCGTAGATCGTGAGCCGCTCGCCGAACTCGGCGTCGAGGGCATCGAGGGCATAGCGGGTGAGCTCGACCTCATGGGCGTGGACCGCGTCCATGCCGAGGTCCTGCAAATACTCGATGGCCGCGCCCCACCCGACCGCTTCGGTGATGGCCGGCGTGCCGGCTTCGAACTTCCAGGGCAGATCGTTCGTGGTGAACCCGTCTTTGCGGACGTCCCGGATCATCTCGCCGCCGCCGAGGAATGGAGGCATGGCCTCGAGCAGTTCGCGACGGCCCCACAACGCGCCGATCCCGGACGGACCCAGCATTTTGTGGGCGGTGAGGACCACGAAGTCCGCATCCCACGCCTGGACGTCGACCGGCAGGTGGGGAGCGGCTTGTGATGCATCGACGAGCACGTGCGCGCCGGCGGCCCGAGCAGCACCGACGAGCATCGGGATGTCGTTGACGGTGCCGAGCACGTTCGACATCGCGGTGACGGCAAGGAGCTTCGCTCCGGCGAGCATCTCCTCGAGGTTCGTGATGTCCAGGCGGAACTCGGCGTCGATCGGGATCCAACGGAGTTCGATGCCCCGTTCAGCGGCGAGCATGTGCCACGGAACGATGTTGGCGTGATGCTCCATCTCCGTGAGCACGACGACGTCGCCGGCGACGAGGTTGGTGCGACCCCAGGAATGTGCCACGAGGTTGATGGCCTCGGTGGCATTGCGGGTGAAGACGAGTTCTGCGGCCTCGCGGGCACCGATGAACGCGGCCACTGAAGCGCGTGCCGCCTCGAATCGGGCGGTGGCTTCCTCCGCGATCGCGTACACGCCTCGATGAACGTTGGCGTAGGAGCGCTCCATGAACTCGTCCATCGCGCGCATGACCGACTGTGGTTTCTGGGCGCTCGATGCGCTGTCCAGGTACACCAGGCGATGGCCGTTGTGTTCCTGGGCCAGGAGAGGAAAGTCCGCGCGGATACGCGCGATATCGAGACCCATGGTCAGACCTCGATCGCTTCCCGGAAGCTGTCGAAGCCGTCACTCTCGAGGCGGCGTGCCAGCTCAACGCCGCCGGTCTGCACGATCCGACCGTCGAGCAGGATATGGACGACGTCCGGGGTCAAGTGTTCGAGGATGCGCTGGTAGTGGGTGATGAGGAGGATCCCCATCTCCGGCAGGGCCGCGCGCACGATGTTCACGCCCTCGCCGACGGCCCGGAGCGCGTCGATGTCGAGGCCGGAGTCGGTTTCGTCGAGCACCGCGAACTCGGGTTCCATCATCGCCATCTGCAGGATCTCGTTGCGCTTGCGCTCGCCGCCCGAAAACCCTTCGTTGAGGTAGCGCTGGGTGAAGCGGTCGTCCATGCCGAGCCGCTTGGTCCAGTCCATCAGTGCCATCCGGACTTCGAGGATCGACAGATCCGAGATTCCCTTGCGCACGGCCAGGGCTTGGCGCAGGAAGTTCAGCACGCTCACGCCCGAGATCGCCTCCGGGTGTTGGAAGCCGAGGAACAGCCCACGTGCGGCGCGCTCGTCGGTGGGGAGATCGGTGATGTCCTCGCCGAGGAAGCGGATCCGGCCGGCGGTCACGACGTAGGCCGGGTTGGCGAGCAGGGTGTTGGCGAGCGTGGATTTCCCGGACCCGTTCGGACCCATCAGGGCGTGGATCTCGCCGCTGCGGGCCTGAAGGTTCAGCCCTCGGAGAATCGGGTTGCCGTCGGCTTCGACGTGGAGATCCTCGATGTCGAGGGCCAGCGGGAGGCGGGTTTCGTCGGTCACGACTTCATCGTAATACCACTACGCCCGTAGTGGAAACTCGGAGTCACCAGTTTTTCCGACGATATCAAGCCTTTTGCGGGCGGCTCGACAGGCTGGAGCCGTCGGTCCACGAGTCGGGATTGGTGATGGGCAGGGTGGGTTCGCGGGAGAGGTCGCTCGTGCACGGCCGGACCGGCTGCGGGCCGCGCACACACAAGTAGTGACGGTCGGTGCCCGACGCTCGGACCAGCTCCAGATCGACGGGGTCGCAGCTCGCTCCGCTGACGGCACTCGGTACGAAGAGCTCATCCAGGTCTCGGGCCGTATCGCCCGGCTGGAGGCGGCGGTCGTATAACAACGATCCGACCCGGAGGTCGAGCGCACTCGGTGACCACCGCACTGAGCGGTCACCGTCTGACGAGCCGTCCATCAGACTGGAAGCGCACGTGGAGTGTTGGAGTCCGACCGCGTGGCCGAGCTCGTGCGCAATGGTGCGGTTCCGACTGACTTGGAGGTCATCGTCGGCGACCACCACCGTCGCACCGACGATGACACCGGCGCGCCGAGGATCGATCCGGAGCCGCGTGAGTCCGACGGCCGTCGCGTCGATGTGCTCCACCGCGAGGACGCGAGCGAAATCCGCCCGAGGAACGAAAGAGATGTCGACGGTGCCTGCTCCCGGCGACACGGTGATGTTCAGCCCCGTGATGACGCTCCAACGCTGGGCGGATTCGGCCAACTGCACCAGGTCCTGGGCGGACGGGCTCCCCGTCACGTGCAGCACGGGATCGCGGGCCCAGCGTTGCAGGACCGACGGCCGGGTGGTCGCGGTGGTCACCGGTCGGAGGGCAAGCTCGAGGAAGGCATCGCGCTCGTACGGCGTGACTTCGAGGGTCGCGCTCCGGTCGAGTTGACGGCCGAGCACGTCGGTGGCCTTCGCCGCCGCAGCGTGGTTGGCCGCGGTTTGGTCGGGCGTCCGGGTGGACGCGGCCGGGTGACTCCCCGCGCCAGCACAGGCCGCCGTACCGAGAGCGATGAGGCAGAGCACGACATGCCGACGCGTCAAGAGCTGCACGTGCGAACGCCTCCCATCGCGCAAGGGTACCTGGGCTTCGCTCTCGTTCGGTACAGGCGGATCGGCCCGTTTTGGCCCGCGGTGGGTTAGCGGAGACTCCCGGGCGGCGGTTCGGTGGTGTCACGACGCGAGAGCGAGAGGGCGAAATCGCCATCGGGGTCGGTCCACCATTCTTCGAGCTCGAAACCCGCGTCCGCGAGTTCGGCGGCCAGGCGCTCGCGTCGGAACTTCGAGCTGATCTCGGTGCGTATCTGCTCACCTGCGTCGAAGTGCACGTCGAGGTCCAGCCTGGTGATGGACACTGAGACATCTCGCTGCGCCTCGAGTCGCATCTCGATCCATTCGTCGTCTGCGTTCCAGCGCGCGACGTGGGCGAAGTCGTCGGTATCGAAGTTCGCGCCGAGTTCGCGGTTCATCACCTGGAGCACGTTCTTGTTGAACGCCGCGGTCACTCCCGCACTGTCGTCGTACGCGCGCACTAAGCGGTCTGGATCTTTGACGAGGTCCGTGCCGAGCAACAGCGTTTCACCAGGGCGCAACGTCGAGGCGAGGGTACGGAGGAACCCGGCGCGCGAACTGGGGTTGAAGTTGCCGATCGTGCCGCCGAGGAATGCAACCATTCGGTGCCCGTCGGCCGGGATGTGTTCGAGGTGCCGTTCGAAATCGCCGACGACGGCGTGGACGTCGATGCCCGGGTACTCCTCAGCCACCTGGCGAGCCGCGTCGCGCAGAGTCGCTTCGGAGACATCGAACGGCGCAAACGTTTGCAACGACTCGGCGCGGCGAAACGCGTCGAGCAGAATGCGCGTCTTCTCGGAGGTCCCGGAGCCCAACTCCACGAGGGTGTCGGCACCGCTCACCGCCACGATCGCGTCGGCGTGTTCGACCAGGATCGACCGCTCCCTCCGGGTGGGGTAGTACTCCGGCAGCCGGGTGATCTCGTCGAACAGTTCCGAACCGCGATCGTCGTAGAACCACTTGGGTGGCAGGTCTTTCGGAGTGGAGGTCAGGCCGGCCTCGACGTCGGTGCGGAGCGCGTCGCGCAGGTCGTTGGGGTCCAGATACGTATCGACGCGGAGCGTGCCGGTGGTCATCGGAGTCCTTCCAAAGGAATGGTGGTGAGTGAGTCTCGGTCGACGACGAGGAGGTGGCAGTCCGGGACGCGTTGCCAATCGGGACCGCCGTCGAGCGGTTCGGAGGCGACCGTGGTCGCGACATCCGTGCGCCGGAGGTAGAGCGTGTGATGCCAGGTGGTCGCGACGATCTGATTGGCTGTGACCGCGAGCATGTTCACGTACTCGTCGCCGGTTGGCGCGAGCGTGTGATGGACCGCGGCAAGGCCATCGGACAGCCGCTCACAGCGATCGACGTGCTGTCGGAGCAGCGTGAACAGCACTTCGGAGTCCGTATCGCCTTCGAGCTTCGCGCCCGGTGCGACGGCGGCGCGCAGGCGCGCTTCCACGTGGGGATCCCGAAAGGCGTAGCCGTTGAGCGAGAAGGCCAGAGATCCGCGTTTCGTGTCCGCGAGGAACGGCGCGTTGTTCGCCGATCGCAGCGTTGTGCCGGGCGAGGCCTTCCGGACGGCCCCGAGAACGGCCGTGCCGACAGTGTCACAGTCGGAGAACTCCGTGTCCGACCAGATCTCGACGGTCGTACGGTAACGATTCGGCACGGGGTCGGTCCCGTCCCACCAGGCGATGCCCCACCCGTCGGGGTTCTCGTTCGCCACGACCATCTCGCGTGGGTGGTGTCCTTGTGCAGCCAGGCCATGCGGTGCATCGATGAGGTCCCCGAGGCGCCGCGGCGGTCCCAGGTACGCGAGGTGGCGGCACACTCGACGTCACGCGTCCCGCGCGCAGCGGACGCCGCTGAAGATCTGACGACGAATCGGGTAGTCCCAGTTCCGGAAGGTCGTGCTGACCGCCACGGGATGCGTCGCCCACGACCCACCGCGCAGCACCTTGTAGTCAGGCCCGAAGAACACGTCGGAATATTCGCGATACGGAAAGCTCCGAAATCCGGGGTACGGCGTGAAGTCCGACGCCGTCCACTCCCACACTCCGCCGAGCAGGTCGAGCCCACCGAACGGTGAGGCGCCGTCCGGGTGCGCGCCCACCTCGTCCGGACCCCAGCGCGCCGTCGAACCCCACAACGCCGCGGGGTTCTCGGCCACCGAATCGCCCCAGGGTCGTGATCGCTTCACGCCGATGCCCGCACCCGGATCCCAGCTCGCGGCCTTCTCCCACTCCGCCTCGGTCGGCAACCGTTTCCCGGCTGCCCGCGCGTACGCGTCGGCCTCGTACCAGCAGATGTGTTGCACGGGCTCGAGGAGCGGGAGTGGCTCGATGCGTCCGAATCGCCGGCGAGTCCACCCGTCGGCGGTGTGGTCCCAGAACTGCGGTGCCGAGAGCGCGGCCTCCTGCCGCCACTTCCACCCGTTGGTGCTCCAGTGGTCCGGATCGTCGTACCCG
>JANLTQ010000360.1:0-10657 GCA_031363005.1 Acidimicrobiia bacterium
TGCTCGCCAGCTGCAAGCCAGTTCGGCCGGGAGGTCCACCGGCGGCAAGCCCCCCCGACCGAGCCCGTTACATCCTGCCGGCCGGGAACTACGGCGGCTTCCCGACGACGGTGAACTCGACCGACCAGCTCCCGCTGTACGACGCGCTGACTCCGCTGCGCGGCAACGTGACCGATGCCGACCTCGAGAAGAACTTCCTTCCTGAGGACTTCAAGCCCGTCGGTGCTACGCGAGTGGAGCCGACCGGCCGTCCGGGGACCACCGTCACCTACGACTCCTACGGCGTCGCCCACGTCACCGGCGTGACGCGCCAGGACATGGCGTTCGGCGCCGGCTGGGTCACAGCCAGGGACCGCTCGCTCTTGCTCGAGCTGGGACGAGGCCCCGCGCGCGCCGCCGTTGCCGATGTACCCGGGATCAATGCGTTCGGGCTCGTGACGAGCGGGCAGTCCTTCGTACCGAGCGCCGCGACCGAGCAGCTCCTCACTGACCAGGTGCAGCTGATCATCGATACCTACGGGGACAAGGGTCGCGAGATGATCGCGGAGATGCAGGCCGAGGCAGACGGCATGACGGCCTTCTTCCGGGCGAGTAGCAGCACCCAACCAGCGGCCACCGTCAACGACGTCATCGCAACCACTGCGTTCATCGGATCGATCTTCGGTGCCGGCGGTGGTGCGGAAGCATCGAACGCGGAGTATCTCGCCAAGCTGCAGAACCGTCTCGGTGCCGACACCGGTCGGAAGGCGTGGGAGGACACCATGCTGTTCGAGGACCCCGAAGCACCCACAACGATCAAGCAGGTCTTCAACTACGGGCCGCTGACCGGAGGCCCGGTCACTGGCGCCGCGGTCATCGATGAAGGGTCGATCGTGTCCCTGGACCCGCGTGTCCCGGCCGCCACCACGACCGCTCCGGTCGCGCCGTTGGTGTCTGGGACGCGTACCAGCGCGGCGAAGGCGTTGGCCGCGGCGTCATCGGGCCGCGTGCCCGGACCCGGTGAAGAACCGACCTATCCGGCGGCGGGTCCGGTGCCGTCCAAGCAGGCCTCGAACTTCCTGGTGGTGGATCCGACCCGTTCCGCAACCAAGAACACGCTCGCGGTCATGGGCCCGCAACTCGGCTACTACTACCCCGAGATCGTGCAGCAGATTCATCTGACCGGCCCCGGAGTCGAAGCCCAGGGCGTTGCGGTTCCGGCCGCCGCGATGTATTTGCTGATCGGACGCACCCGTGACTACGCGTGGAGCCTCACTTCGGCGAACCACGACGTGCGCGATGTGTTCGCCGAGCAGCTGTGCAACCCGGATGGCTCTGCACCCACGCGCGCTTCGAACCACTACTTGTTCGACGGCGCCTGCCGCGCCTTCGAAATGGTGGACGCCGGCACGCTCAACACCACACCGATCCGGTACCCGGTGTCCGTGCACGGTCCGGTGATCGGAACTGCGACCTCGAACGGTCGGGCCATCGCGCTGACGCGCAAGCGTTCAACCTTCGGTCGTGACGGACTCAACCTCGCCGCGTTGAAGGACCTGACCGAAGGCAAGGCGGACACGCCGGAGCGTTTCTTCCGAGCCGCGAATCAGTTTGGATTCACGTTCAACTGGGCCTACGCGTCGCGCACCGCGACTGCGTTCTTCTCGTCGGGTCTGTTGCCGCGCCGCGCTGCAGGCCTGGACCGTCGCCTGCCGACGCTCGGCACTGGCGGTTACGAATGGCAGGGTTTCTTGAGTGAGCAGGAACACCCGCAGTCCGTGGGTGGTCCGGGAGGGTTGTTGCTGAACTGGAACAACCAGTCCGCGCCGGGTTTCATGCACGGTGACGACAATCCGTACGGCTCGGTTCACCGCGTGGAACTGTTCGATCAGTTCCCGAGTTCGGTCACCCTCGCGAACGACGCCAGCGTGATGAATCGCAGCGCGACCGAGGACGTCCGCTCACCTGCGTGGCCGGTGGTGAGTCAGGTGTTGCACGGGAGTGCGGCGCCAACGCCCCTCGCCGCCAAGGTCGTCGACGTGCTCGACGACTGGGTGCGTCGGGATGCGCCGGTCCTCGATGCAGACAACAGCGGTCAGAACGACGATGCCGGAGCCGCGATCATGAACGCGATCTGGAATCCGATTGCGGACGCAGTGATGCGACCGGTGTTCGGTGATTCCACGACCGACCTCGACCGCATCCGCGGGCTCGGCGGTCTCTCGGGTGAGTCCTACGTCGACAAGGACCTACGCACGCTGCTCGACCCGACCCGTGTGCAGGGGGCGTTCAAGCTGCGGTACTGCGGGAACGGATCACTCGATGCATGCCGCGCCTCGTTGTGGGCCGTGGTCGACCGGATCGGGACCACGCTGGCCCAGGCCCAAGGGAACGATCCGACGACGTGGAGAAACGCGTCCCGTCGGGTCGGGTTCACCCCCGGCCTGATCCCCGACACAATGCGCGCCACGAACCGGCCGACGTTCCAGCAGGTGCTCGAGTTCGCCCATCCGGTTGTCGGCCCTCCGACGTGCGGCCAGACCACGCCCGACGATCGGCGCGGACGGTGCAACGGCCAGGGCCACGGCCACGGCCACGGGCACGGTGACGACGGGCACGGTCACGGTGGCGGGAACGGCCGCTCCGCTTCCTGAACTGCGGTGATGCGAACTCACCGGCCCGGAGTGATCACGGGCCGGTGAGTACGCAGGTGGAAACTGCTACCCGACGCCGTTCGCCATGACCTGCTGGAAGGCGCCGTAGGCGGGCTTCGGGCGACGGTCGTGGTGGAGCAAGCCGAGGTTGTCCCACTTGAATCCGACGTTGGTCCCGGTGTCCTTCAGCTCCATCCACATGAGCGGACCGGTGAAGCCACCGAACGCCTGGACCCATCCGATGTAGTAATCGTGGACCCACTGCGCCTGCTGCGCCTCGGTCAGCACCCCGTCGTCGGTTCCGGTGGCACCGCCCATCTCGGTGCCCCAGATCTTCTTGTTGCCGTCACCGTTCGCGACCATGACCGCGTGCAACGTGAGCGTCTGGCTGAATGCATTCCACGAATGCATTTCGAGCGGATTGGTCGGGAACGAATACGGATGATGACCAACCGCGTCGAACGAACCACCGGCGCCGCGTGCGTACAGGCCGCGCAACCACGTCTCGGGCGTGTAGTCCGTGCCGTCCGCAGCGTTCGGCGCCGGGGCGGTCCCACCCGTGATGACGGTGGCGGAAGGATCGGCGTACTTGATTCCCGCATACGACGACTTCACCATCGCGGCGTAGAGATCCGGATTCGGCTTCGGCATCGCGAACTCTTGATGGTTCGGTTCGTTCCACAGCTGCCAACTTGTGATGGTGCCGCGCAACAGCGGGTTCGACGAGTTGGTGCCGTAACGCTGGGCCGCCGCGGTGACGAATCGTCCAAAGTCGTCAGCATTGGCTGGCAGACAGTGACCCTCGCCGGGAGGGCAGTTCGATCCCCGCGCCCATGGCGGCGCGTACGCCGCCATCCCCATGATGTTGAGGCCGCGAGCGCGCGCCGCGAGCACGGCACGATCCAGGCCGCGGTCCCAGCGGAAGCTGGTCGGGCCATCGCCTTGGATGCTGTTCCAATCGACGTCGATCGGCACCCACTTCGCTCCGGAGTTCTTGATCGCGTCCAGGTCGGCGTTGCGGTCGGCGTCGGACTCCCAGAGGATCTCTGGTCCCGGCGCCAGTCCGGCGCGGGCCGCGACGGTTGCCCCACTGACATGCCCCACCGGTGGCGTGGTGAGGTTCGGCCTATCCAGACCGGGTCGACACGCCGTCCCCACCGCCGCGACGGCGATGATCACCGCCAACGACCGGACGGATCTCCCCCGAAGGCGTCCGGTTCCCGGCGCAGTGCGCGTCGAAGAGAACTTGTGAAAAGGTGCTGTAAACATTGGGCTCCGTTGGATAGCGACGGTCGAGAGACGAGTCGAGCCCACGGGGCGCGCTCCGCACGCACCTCCGTCCTCGTCTCGATGAAAGGTATCGACCGATCGAGGTCCTGCGCTGAAGTCACTGCGTCGCGGACGCACCTCGCGTAGTTCATTGGGCCCACAGTTTCGGGGCTGATCGCAACCCAAAAAAAATTCGCGATCGCGCCCCGAGCGGCGCGCGAGAAGCGGATGTTCTACGTATTTACCTCAGAAGCGAATCGGGGCGATGTGTCCGTGACTCACCCCGTTTGGGTGGGCCAGAGTGGGACGGAAGCCCGATCTCAGCCTTGGAACTCGAAGGCACCGCGGTCGGTAAAGGCGATCTGGCCAACCCCGGTGTTCGTGGTCGCAGGATCGTCGAACCGCGCCAGCCCGTCGAAATCGGTGGCAGGTTGACCGCCGGCGTCCGCGTTGGCCGAATCAATCGCTGGTGAGCCGGTGGTGAGGTGGAAATCAGCCGTGGCACTGGCGCGAAAGCGCGGATCGGCTTCGATGCCTCGGGTCTCTTTGCCCGTCGCGGCCCGGAACGCAGCCAGGCTGGTGTACTTCGTTCCGGCCCAATCCACCATGGTCCCGGGGACGCGAAGGAACACGAGATCGTCGTTGAGGATCGCGGTACTCGTCGACGCGCTGTCGATGCGGATGTTGCCCGAGGAACGCGTGCTGTTGATCCCGTTGTCGACGCTGATGTTGTTGGCGAGGTACGTGCGGGTCGACGTCGTGGATTCGATGCCGGAGTCGGAGTTGGCGAACACGGTGTTCGCCACGATGTGTGCGTCGACGGCGTTGTGCACGTCGATGCCGTGATCTCCGTTGCGATACGCAACGTTGTCGAAGAACGTGTTTTGACCGTTGGTGATGCCGGTCCAGGCGTTGAATCCCGAATCCTCGTTGTCGTGGGAGACGTTGGCGAACACCAGATTTCCGGTGCTTTCACGAACGTCGATCCCGGCGGCTGCGCGCACGTAGCCTCGTGCGTTCGACGACGAGTTGTTTCCCGTGATGACGTTGGTGTTCGACGCCGCAACCACGTGGACGCCGGCATCGGAGTTGTGGTCCGTCGTGTTGTTCGCGATCCGCGACTGCGTCACGCCGCTGAACTGGATTCCGTATCCCGTCTGGCCCGCGACCGGCTGGCCGGCCAAGGTGACCCGGTTCGCATCGACGGTGATGTTGGAGGAGTTGACCACCAGGATCCCGTGACTCGTCGTGCCCGTTACGGTGAACCCGTGGACTGTGATCCAGCTCTTTGCGTTGATGATGAAGCCGTTGGTGCCTCCACTGACTGTCACGGATGCGCCGTCGGCCGTGGTGATCACGATCGGCGCGGTTTGGGTGCCTGACGCGGCCACGTTCACCTGCTCGGGATAGGTGCCGCTCGCCACGACCACGGTCTTGCCGGCCGTCACCTTCTGGGCGGCGGCGTTGATCGTGCAGAAGGGGGCCGCATTCGAGCCGGTCCCACTGTCCGTGCACGTGGAAGCGGCTCGGTTCACGAACAGCGTGCTGCTCGATGCGTTGACGACCTGCACGACCGACGGTGACGTGCTCGTGGCGAAGGTGGCTCCGCCGCCGTATGCCACGGTCAGGGTGTGGGTGCCGACGGTGAGGTTCGAGAGGGTGATGCTGGCCCGGCCGTTGGTGAGGGTTTGGGTGCCGAGGTTGGTGGTGCCGTCGTTGAAGGTGACGGTGCCCGAGGGGGTGCCGTTGGCGGAGGTCACGGTGGCGGTGAAGGTGACTGCTGAGCCGAAGGCCGATGGATTCACACTGGAGACCAGCGCCGTCGAGGTGGGTGCGAGCGTCACCGTCTGGGTCACGGCGGGCGCGGTGCTCGCGCCGAACCCGGAGGTTCCCGAATATCCCGCGATCAGGGTGTGGGTGCCGACGGTGAGGTTCGAGAGGGTGATGCTGGCCTGGCCGTTGGTGAGGGTTTGGGTGCCGAGGTTGGTGGTGCCGTCGTTGAAGGTGACGGTGCCTGAGGGGGTGCCGTTGGCGGAGGTCACGGTGGCGGTGAAGGTGACTGCTGAGCCGAAGGTCGATGGATTCACACTGGAGACCAGCGCGGTCGAGGTTGGTGTCGCAGGGGCGGTGAGACCGAACGCATAGAGCGAACCGTCGTTGGACCCGACGTACACGAGACCACTCAGGACCGCAGGCGAGGATGCGATGGCTCCGGCCGTCGATCCGTTCGAGAGTGGTGTGCCGCTCGTGCTGAAGGCGTAGAGCTTGCCGTCGTTCGATCCGACGTAGACGACGCTGTTGGCGACGGCCGGTGAGGAGGTGACGGGCCCGCCGGTGGTTGCGTTCCAGAGTGGTGCGCCGGTGGTGTCGAAGGCATAGAGCTTGCCGTCGTTCGATCCGACGTACACGCTGCCGTCGGCAACGGCCGGTGAGGAGGTGATCGGTCCACCCGTGGTGACGCTCCAGCGCGGCGCACCGTTGACGTCGAAGGCGTAGAGCTTGCCGTCACTCGATCCGACGTACACGGTGGTGTCGGCCACGACCGGTGACGACGTCACCGGGCCACCCGTGGTCGCGGTCCAGCGGGGTGTGCACGTGGTGGGGGTCCCGGAGCAGCCGACGACGCCGGCACTGTCGAAGGAGTACAGCTTGCCGTCCGTCGAACCGACGAAGGCGCTGCCGTAGGCAACGCTCGGCGATGACGAGATCGGTCCCCCGGTGGCGCCGGTCCAGAGCGGGGTGCACGTCGACGGCGTTCCGGTGCAGTTGTTCGCGCCGGCGGCGTCGAAGGCGTAGAGCTTGCCGTCGTTGGAACCCGCGTACGCCACCCCACCGACGATCGCGGGCGACGAGCTCACTGCGCCGCCAGTTGTTCCTGCCCACACCCGACCGAGATTCCCGACGGTGGCCGGCGAAAGCACGGCCTCGAACGTCTGGTTGCCGCTGTGCCCAGCGTCGTTGCGGAACCCCGACCAGCAACCGGTCAGCGCAAAGCAGGCGACTGCGACCATGCCAATCTTTCGCCCCATATCTATCTATCTCCCTACCTATGGCGACGACCGATGTCGAACGTAACGAGCCTCAGGGCCCGAAACGGGGATAGTCCGTTCGAATCAGACAACCAGGCCGTGGTCCGCCGCCGTGCCCGTGTCCGTGCGTTCGGGTCTACCCGCTCGGGGGTCCCGTATGCGTACGAAATGACTCGAACCCGCGATCCGGTGACGCAGAGTGGTTGGGTCGAAACGCGGATCGCGTCAGAGCATCAGGAGTGAGCGGCCGATCGGAGGTCGGCTGCCGAACACGCGGTCTTCAGGCACGGAACTCCGAGCATGGACTGCCATGCTCGGAGCGTGCTCGCAGGTCCGGCGGACACGTCGTTGCGGGCGCCCGCCGCGGCCGTCGGCGTGATCCAGAGGTTGGGCACCGGTGCGCTCTCGTCGTACCAGATGAAGACGGCGACCTTGCCGGCGCGATAGGCCGCGCTGTCGAGCACCGGCTGCACGTGTTCGCGCGCCCAGGTGTCCACCGTTTGATCGGAGCAATCGTGCCCATCGTTGCATTCCGTCGGGGTGACGAACGCAAAGGCGGGGAGACGATCGGTGTCGAAGTCGCCGAAGGGACGAACTTGCGCGTCGCAGTGGGCGCGGTCGTCGGCGCCCCAGAGGTAGAGCGCCGGGATGTGCTTCGGTTTGTTGCCCTCGTCGCTGCACGGGGTGGTGGCACCTTCGACATAGTTCACGGCGCGTCGCCCGTCGAGGCGTAGCTGACGGAAGATGCTGTCCTCGGTCGTGTGACAGGTCTCCGAGGGCTTGCAATCGTCGACCGCGGTGGGCTCGGTGGTACCGATCACTTGGCCGATGTACTGCGCCAAGCTTTTTCGGAGCGATCGATCTCAGTCCAGGTCGGAAACCAGCTGCACTTCGTGCCGAGTTCGTGGAGGTAGGGCATCGCCGGCCCGAACCCCGGCACCCACATCATCCCAACTGCGGTTCTCGAAACTGAAGACCACCACCGAGTCGTAGCGGGTCGGCGGTGCGGTGGTTGCGCCGCACGGAGATTGGTTCGAGGACGGGGCCGCCGACGTGGAGTTTGGGCCCGGCGCCGCGGTCGGCTTCGGCGGTTTCGTCACCGTCGACGAACTGGAAGCACACGCGCTGAGGGCCACGACAACGAGTGCAGCGAGGACGAAGGGACGTCTCACGTTCGTTGCGTCCTAGCTGTGCGTGCCGCTCCGGGCGGGACGCCGATCGAAGGGTCAGGGCTTGGGATGACTGAGGAGGAAGCTGACGACGGACTCGGGGAAGGTCGGAAGGAACGGCGGGATGTGCACGCCTTCCGGTTGGGTCCAGAGCTCGACGGTCGCACCGTCTCGACAGCCGCGCGAGTACGAGGTCACCGTCGCCGGTGGGAGCTTGTCCTCGATCGCGATCGGCGGTGGGGGCGACGGGTCGGGCGTGCTCCGGCAGCCGTTGTATTTCGCCCAGGTGGACACGGTCTTCAACGCGCCCGGGTAGGTCGCGCTGCCGATGGACCCACCGTCGTACTTGATCGTTTGGTCGCCCGTGCCGTGAATCTGGAGAATCGACACCGCCTGCGTCGGTGCGCACCGCTTCGGGTCCGACCAGGTTGCCCCCGCGATGCTCGCGATTGCCGCGATTTCGTCCGAGTGTTCGCAGGCCATCCGGTACGAGAGGAAGCCGCCGTTGCTGTGGCCGAGCAGGTACACGCGTTTCGGATCGACGGCCTGCTTCGCCTTCACGTCTGCGATGATCGCCGTGACGTAGGCGGAGTCGTCGACGGTGCCGTTCTGATCGCAACAGGCGTCGGTCGCGTTCCAGAAGCGGCTTCCTCGAGCGTTCGGTGTGCCGTCGGCGAACGCATACAACATGTTGTGCGCATCTGCCGCCGCAGTGAACCGCAGGTACGCCTCCTGGATGGCACCGGTGGCGCCGTATCCATGGAGCATGACGAGAAGTGGCGCCGGGCGCGCGGCGGAGACACCGGCGGGGACGTGAAGCGTGAACGGTCGAGCCGCAACGAGTGCAGCTTGGGCTGGCGTCGGCCCCGAAGCTTTCTTCGATGGCGAAGGTTTCGACGAAGCGGTTGCTGCCGGCTTGGTAGCGGATGTCGGCGTGGATTTCGACGACGCCGAACTGCCACATGCGCCGAGGGTCAGGGCGATCGTGAGGCCGAGGGCGACGACGTGTAACGATCGAGTCAAGATGTGTTGGCGGCTGGACATGGGACCCATCTCGGAGGCTGAACGGCCTGGGATGGTACCGAGACCTAGGACGCAGCGCGCCATCGCCGATGTTCGGGTCGGCACCCCCGGGCTACGGAGCGAGCGTCGGCTCGGACATCTGATCGGGCACCGGCGCCGACCCGTTCAGATCGGCTGCGTTCACATCACCGATGCGCGACGCGCCGAGCGGCGGGTTCGGGCGCGAACGTTGCTTCACGACGAGAGCTGCGATGACACCGGCACCGCCGACGAGCAGCACGCCGATGACCCACGTGCGAAACCCAGGCCTGACCGATTGTTCGGACAGCTTCTCGGCCCGGCGTCGAACTCGCCGGCTACCACGATCGACCTTCGTCTCGATCGATCGACGAGTCTCTCGCGCTGCGTGCTTCGCATGCCGTCGGGCCCGTCGGGCCCGGTGGCTGGCCGCAGCGATCACAGCTTCGGCCGCGACGGGAAGGTGCAGTTCAACGTCTCGAACTGCGTCGACGCCTTCGCCGGTGCGGCGGCGCACGGCGTCGGCCAGATGCTGACCGGCGGCGATGGGTTCGGTGAGATCGATGCTCATACTCATGCCCGGATCATTCCCCGGCGCTGGAGGTGGCGAAACGCCGCAACGCTCAAACGCATTGCAGCACCGCGATGTTTGTATTTGTCGGATTTGGGAACAACCCTGTCCAGCCGCATCCGGCGGCGATCATTGAAGGGACACTGCACATGAGACTCGGAGTGAGCATCTTCTTTCTGGCCGTCGGGGCGATTCTCGCCTTCGCGGTGACGAAGACCGTCTCGGGCATCGACTTGGTGACCGTCGGTTGGATCTTGATGGGCGTCGGTGCGCTCGGGGTCCTTCTGTCGCTGCTGTTCTGGAGTTCCTTCTCGCCCTACCGGCGGGAACAGACGGTCGTCGTCGACCGCGGGATCGACCTCAACCGCCCGGTCTGACCGCACACACGCTCGGCGAGAGTCTGCCCGGTGCACGGCGGGTGTGAGT
This sequence comes from Acidimicrobiia bacterium, assembly GCA_031363005.1. GTDB lineage: Bacteria > Actinomycetota > Acidimicrobiia > IMCC26256 > JAENVU01 > JAENVU01. Next base: position 10,139 of record JANLTQ010000360.1, read on the forward strand.
CAGTAGCAGTGGCCGCCGCGCGCCGGGCCAGTGACACCGTTCGCAGTGAGGGCCTGCAGTTCGGCGAACGCCGGCTTGGGTGAGCGGTCGAGGCGCAGCAGCCCGGAGTAGTTCCACAGCTGGGTGTTCAGGGGGACGAGGGCGTCCGGTGGGTCGTCGCGAGTGGCCTTCCAGATCAGCGGTCCGGTGAATGCCCGGAGCGTGGTGTTCCAACCGAGGAAGTAGTCGTGCAGCCACTGCCCCTGTTCCGCCTCGGTCATCGAGCGAATGAAGCACGGCTGGGTCGGGTCGGCGAGCGGGACGGTACCGGTGGGAGCGCCCATCTCGGTGCCCCAGACCTTCTTGACGCCGTCGCCGTGCGCGGCCATCACCAGGTAGAGGTAGCGGGTCTGGGTGAAACCGTTGAACCCGGCTTCGTCGAGCGGATTCCACGGGAACGAATAGGGGTGATGGCCGACGGCGTCGAATGAGTTCTGTGCGCCACGGTCATAGAGGGAGAGCAGCCAGCTGGTCGGCGCG
>JANLTQ010000381.1:0-4779 GCA_031363005.1 Acidimicrobiia bacterium
GGCATGTCGACGTGCGCGTAGTGACGCGGCTCCGTCTCGTACTCGACGTGCGCGATGTTGATCGTGATGCCGCGCTCGCGTTCTTCGGGCGCCTTGTCGATCATGTCGAAGGCGGTCGCCTCGACGTTCGGGTTGCCCTCAGCCAGCACACGGGTGATCGCCGCGGTCAGCGTGGTCTTTCCATGGTCGATGTGACCCATGGTCCCGATATTGAGGTGCGGCTTGTTCCGCTCGAACTTGGCCTTTGCCATCTTCCTTGCTCCGTTCGTTGCGACCGCGCGTGGTACGGCCGTGGTCGTGATTCTGAGGTGCGACTACTCGCCGCGGACTCGTTTGACGATCTCCAGGGCGATCGACTCCGGCACCTGGGCGTAGGAATCGAACTGCATGGTGTACGTCGCGCGCCCCTGGGTACGGGAGCGAAGGTCGCCAACATAGCCGAACATCTCGGCCAGCGGCACCTTGGCGTTGACAACATGTGAGGTTCCGCGCTGTTCCATACCCTCGACCTGGCCGCGCCGCGAGCTGAGATCGCCGATGACGTCACCCATGTAGTCCTCGGGGGTAACCACCTCGACGGCCATCATCGGCTCGAGCAGTGCCGGATCCGCCAAGCGGGCGGCCTTCTTGACCGCCATTGATCCCGCGATCTTGAAGGCCATTTCCGACGAGTCGACGTCGTGGTAGGAACCAAAGGTCAGGATCGCCCGGACGTCCACAAGGGCGTACCCGGCGACAACGCCACCTTCGAGGGCCTCCTGGATACCGGCATCGACGGCGGGGATGTACTCGCGCGGGATCAGTCCGCCCTTGATCTTGTCGACGAACTCGTAACCGCCGCCGGGGCCAGTGGGCTCCAGGCTGATGACGACGTGGCCGTATTGGCCCCGACCACCGGTCTGACGCACGTACTTCTCTTCGACCTTCTCGACCGTCTTGGTGATGGTCTCGCGGTAGGCCACCTGCGGCTTGCCCACGTGGGCCTCGACGCCGAACTCCCGCATCATGCGGTCAACCAGGATTTCCAGGTGCAACTCGCCCATCCCGGCGATGATGGTCTGTCCGGTTTCGTCGTCGGTGTGGACCTGGAAGGTCGGGTCCTCTTCCGACAAGGAACCGAGGGCGCGACCGAGCTTGTCCTGGTCAGCCTTGGTCTTCGGCTCGATCGCAACCGAGATCACCGGCTCGGGGAACGTCATCCGCTCGAGCACGATCGGGTGTGCAGGGTCGCAGAGCGTGTCACCGGTCGTGGTGTTCTTGAACCCGACGCCCGCGACGATGTCGCCGGCGAAGACCGCGTCCTTGTCCTCGCGGTGGTTGGCGTGCATCTGGAGGATGCGGCCGATCCGCTCCTTCTTGTCCTTCGTCGCGTTGAGGATCGACGCGCCGGTCTGGATGGAGCCCGAATACACGCGGAAGTACGTGAGCTTCCCGACGTAGGGGTCACTCATGATCTTGAACGCCAAGGCCGAGAACGGCTCGCTGTCCGAGGCCTGGCGACTCATGGGCTCGCCGGTCTTGATGTCCGTGCCTTCGATCTGGGTCACATCGAGCGGACTCGGCAGGTAATCCACGACGGCGTCCAGCAACGGCTGCACGCCCTTGTTCTTGAAGGCCGTTCCGCACAGGATCGGCACGGTCCCGGCGGTGATCGTGGCGTGACGTAAGCCGGTGCGCAGGTCCTGCGCAGTGATTTCCTCTTCACCGACGTACTTCTCGAGCACGTTCTCGTCGTGCTGGGACACGACGTCGATGAGCTGATGACGCCAGTTCTCGGCATCCTCGAGCATGTCCTCGGGGATCTCGATGGTCTGGAAGTCCTCGCCCATCCCGTCGTCCCACACGAGGGCCTTCATCTGGAGCAGATCGATGACGCCTCGGAACTCGCTCTCCGCGCCGATCGGCAGCTGGACGACGGCGGTCTCGGCGTCGAGGCGGTCTTTGATCATGTCGAGGCAGCGGTAGAAGTCCGCGCCGATGCGGTCCATCTTGTTGACGAAGCACATGCGCGGCACCGAGTACTTGTTCGCTTGGCGCCAGACCGTCTCGGTCTGGGGCTCGACACCGGCGACCGCGTCGAACACGGCAACCGCGCCGTCGAGCACGCGCAAGGACCGCTCGACTTCGACGGTGAAGTCGACGTGGCCGGGGGTGTCGATGATGTTGATCCAACAGTCGCGCCACTTGCAGGTGGTTGCGGCGCTCGTGATCGTGATCCCGCGCTCTTGCTCCTGGATCATCCTGTCCATGACCGCCGCGCCTTCGTGCACCTCACCGATCTTGTACGTCCGGCCGGTGTAGTAGAGGATCCGCTCAGTCGTCGTGGTCTTGCCGGCGTCGATGTGCGCCATGATCCCGATGTTGCGCGTCCGCGCCAGCGGAAACTCCCTGATGACCGGTGCGTCCTTCGCCATAGTTCTGATCCTCTACGTCTTCGTTCTTTTTCTTCCCCATCTCCGAACAAGCCGTTCGCAGCTGGGTCTCACATCACACTCGCATCGCTCCGGAACTCACACGCGGGCCGACGCCGGTGTCTGTCCACCAAGCGAGTTCTGTGCGAGCCACCAGGCGAGCACAGATGTCTGAGCGACTGGACGGATGCCGGCGTCGGAACGCCCCGTGCCGGTCAGCCGCCCCTCGGGCGACTACCAGCGGTAGTGCGCGAACGCCTTGTTCGACTCCGCCATCTTCAGCAAGTCATCCTTGCGCTTGATCGCGGCACCGAGACCGTTGCTCGCGTCCATCAACTCGGCTGCCAACCGGCCCGCCATCGTCTTCTCACGGCGTTGGCGCGAGTAGCCGACCAACCAACGAATCGCGAGGGTGGTGGCGCGGCGCGGCCGAACCTCGACCGGGACCTGGTAGGTGGCGCCACCGACACGACGAGACTTCACCTCGAGCACCGGGCGCACGTTCTCGACGGCGCGCTTGAGGGTCGGGATCGGGTCCCCACCGGTCTTCTTCTCGATCTCTTCGAGCGCCGAATACACGATGCGCTCTGCAGTCGAGCGCTGACCGCGCTGGAGAATCTTGTTAACGAGCTGGGTGACGACCACCGAGCGATGCACGGGGTCGGGCGTGAGCTCACGACGGGGGGCAGGACCCTTGCGAGGCACGACTAACCCTTCTTGGCGCCGTAGCGACTACGGGCCTGTTTGCGATTGGCGACACCGCTCGCGTCGAGCGCGCCGCGGATGATCTTGTACCGCACACCCGGAAGGTCCTTCACCCGGCCGCCACGTACGAGGACGATGGAGTGCTCCTGGAGGTTGTGACCGATCCCGGGGATGTAGGCCGTGACCTCGACCCCAGTGGTCAGACGAACCCGTGCCACCTTGCGGAGTGCAGAGTTCGGCTTCTTCGGTGTGGTGGTGAACACGCGGGTGCACACGCCCCGACGCTGCGGAGACCCCTTGAGTGCAGGTGTCTTCGACTTATCGGTCTTGCTCTCCCGGCCCTTACGGACCAACTGGGCAATCGTGGGCACAGCTCTCCAACTGGTTGCGGGCCCGGAGACCCTCGTAGAACTTTCGTTGCGCCCAGACGGCGCGACGAGCGGCGGCGACCTTGGCGGTCGCGCAAGCCCGTGGAGGCTACGCCTTCGCGGGCCCCTGGATCAAACCCAGCTCAGTTCGACTCACGAACTCTCGCTCGTCGCTTTCAATGATCATTCTTCATCCGATGCGCTCGAAACCGGGTATTGCGTCAAAGCCCTGGTCGTAGGACAGAACTCGCGAAATCTCCCGGTCTCTCATGACGGCCACGTGGAGTGCATCCCGTGCAGAGAGCGCCCAGTGGCTCAACAGGATCTCAGACGCTGCGACGGTATCGCCATGCCCGATCGGGAAAACGTCCTCCACGATGTTGTCCAAGACCCGGAAGCAAGGTCCGATCGCATCCGGGCGATCAATCGCTCGATATCGGTGCAAGATCTCCTGGTAGACCTCGGCGTCGGTCACTAGTCGATCTCCTGCGGTCACGGCTCGTTCGAGCGCACGGCGCGCGTCGGCCTGGTGCGGATGGTTCCCGCCAACGAGATACATCGGGATGTTCGAATCCACGAAGATCACATCGACGCGCCACGGTGGATCTCCGCGATCATCTCGTCGATGTCCGGCGCCGGAAAGTCGTACCCGCTCGCCGCATGAATCGCATCGAGCTTCTTCCCGGCATCCCCGATTGCGGTACCACGCTCGGCTTGACGGAGCGCGTGGCGAGCCCACTCCGAGAGGGTCGTACCGGCGCGATCCGACGCGGCGCGGAACCGCGCCAGCTCTGCCTCATCGACGACGACCTGCAGTCTCGTACTCATACCATGAGTATAACCGCAGCCTCTCGTGAGTACCCTCCACGAGCCTCGTCTCGATAGAAGCTGGCGCGCAACGGCGCCCGGACGAAGCCGGGCGCCGTTCGCAATGCTGGTCCTGTTCGCTTCGGGTTACTCGCCGGATGCAGCCTCGGTGGGTTCGGCCTCGGCCGGAGCCGGGTCCGGAACCACACTCAAACCGCCCGTCGGCACCGCAAACTGCTCGGTGGCAACGCTCGGGACGAGGAAGCTCGGGCTGAGGTTCTCGGTCCGAGTGTCCATGCTGGCGCGCAGACGCTCGGCGAGATCCAGCGCATCCTCGTCGCTCGAGTAGTACTCCATCGGCTGGTAGTCCGGGGCTTCGGTGCCGACATCGCGGTACCGGGGCATTCCGGTACCGGCCGGGATCAGCTTGCCGATGATCACGTTTTCCTTGAGCCCTTCGAGGCCGTCGTTCTTGCCCTCGATCGCAG
>JANLTQ010000429.1:0-2785 GCA_031363005.1 Acidimicrobiia bacterium
CTCGGGCCGAAGCCCGGCTCCGGGAACTCGAAGGGCCGATCACCGAGACCCGGGCCCGGCGCGACGCGGTGCACCGTGATGTGAAACGGTTGGAGGACGAGGCGAGCGCGGCGGCGGCGAAGGCCAAGGACGTCGATACTGCGATGTACTCGGGGACCATCACCTCCGCCAAAGAACTCCAGGCCATGCAGACCGACCTCGAGCAGATCCGGGCCCATCAGCGAACGCTCGAGGATCGGGAACTCGAGTTCATGGAGCAGCAGGAACTCATCGACGGCGAGTTGGGTGCGCTGGATCGCGAGGTCGTGGCCGCCAGCAATGAGATCGCCGCAGCCCGAACCGTGATCGGCGAGCAGGAAGTGATCATCGACGCCGAGATCGCGGCTGAGGTAGCGGCGCGGGCGGAATCCGCCGTGGACATTCCTGCCGATCTGCTGGCGCTCTACGAACGGTGCCACGCACAGAACCGTGGGCCGGGGGCGGCGCGCCTGCTCGGGAATACCTGTCAGGGCTGCCGGCTCACGATTCCCGCAACGGAAGTGGACCGCATCCGTCACGCAGCCGAGGGCGCCCCGGTCTCGCACTGCGACAACTGCGGAGCAATCCTGGTCCCGGGCCGCCCGTGAGCCGCCGCAGCTCCGAACCGTCAATGACGGAGGCGTTCCCTGGTTTCGAACCCGACACTCACGACCCCGATGCGTCGGGCGTGCAGACGATTCGGATCTTCTGCGACGGTGGGTCACGCGGCAATCCCGGTCCGGCGGGAATCGGCGCAGTGTTGTTGGACCCCTCGCAGGAACCGCCCACGATCATCGGAACGGTGAGCGAGACCATCGGGATCGCGACCAACAACGTTGCGGAGTATCAGGCGCTGGTCTCGGGCTTAGAACTTGCCGAGTCCTTCGGCGCCCGCCGCATCGAGGTTCGCGCGGACTCGCAACTGCTGATCCGCCAACTCGAGGGCCGGTACCGCGTCAAAAATGCAGGTCTGCAACCGCTCTACCGCCGGGCTATGACGTTGCTGAAGGCGTACGCGGAGGTGGATCTGGCCCACGTCTACCGCGAAGACAACGTGGAGGCGGATGCGCTGGTCAATCTCGCACTCGACGCAGAGCGCGACGCGCTGCGCGCGGCGCAAGATGCCGGAACCGCTTCCCGTCCCGCCGACTGAGTCCCCGTGCTGTTCTGGTACCTCGGTCCGTCGATTATCGGAGTGCACGAGGTCTTCCGCAGCCGGGGCTTGGACTATCGCCTCATCGGCCTCGGTTCACTGCTCCCGCTCGTGATCGATCTGCCGATCGGCCACTTCGGTGGTGGTCACTCGTTGGTCGTGGCGGTGGGGGCGCTCACGATCGTGATGATCGGAACGATCGGTAGGTCGCGACTGCTGCGCCGGCGGCTTGTCTGCATCCCGATCGGGTGGATGGGCGGCCTGCTGCTCTCCGGCGCATTCCTCCACGACCGTTCGTTTCTCTGGCCGCTCCTCGGAGGCGACGTCGGCGACGTCGGGCTCCTTCCGCCCCCCACACTGCTTGTCCTCGCCGAAGCTTCTGGCCTCGCGCTCATCGCGTGGTCCATCGGACGGTTCGGCCTGGACCGACCCGCGCCGCGTGCTGAGTTCGTCAAGAGTGGTCGCCTGACGGAGCGATCGTGATCGTGCTTGTCCGGCACGGCGAGACCGCGGCGAACCGCGCCCGCCTCGCGCTGGGGCGAGCCGATCCGCCGCTCACCGAGTTGGGTCGCAGCCAGGTGCACGCGCTCGCCACGCGCTTCGCAACGTCCGGCATCGAGCGCGTGGTGAGCAGTCCGCTGCGTCGAGCGGTGGAGACTGCAACCGCGATCGCCACCGCGCTCGATTGCACCGTGGAGGTCGACGACCGGCTCGTCGAAATGGACTATGGCGAATGGGACGAACGCTCCTTCGGCGAGTTCCCCGCGGAGGACCTGGCGCGGTGGCGGCGGGACGCATCCTTCGCCCCGCCCGGCGGCGAGAGCCTGATCGACGTCGGCGCACGGGTGGCGCCGCTGTGTGAATCACTCGTCGGCGGTTCGACGGTGATTGCGGTCAGCCACGTGTCGCCGATCAAAGCCGCGGTGCTCTGGGCGATGGACGCGGACCCGCTCCTCGCGTGGCGAATGCACCTCGACGTCGCGTCGGTGACGCGGGTCGGTGCGCCCGCCGGCGGACGACCCAGCCTGCTCGGCTTCAACGACACGAGCCATCTGGACTGAACTCACACCGCGCCGCCGTGCGCGACTGCAAGGAATGCGTCAGCGGCAGGGCGAACGCCAGGCCCCCAGCGCGAGCTGCTTCTTGAGCGCGTTGAAGTTTGCGGCGTTGGCGGCGGGACAGAACGCCGTCTTCGGCAGGGCGTATTCGATTTCCATGACCGCCTTCCCGGCATCCCGGAATGGGGTCAGACGCTCGCACTCCTGATACTGCGCGCACTGCTCGTTCAACGACCAGTCGTAGTAGGGCACCAGCTGCGGGATCTGGTTGAGATCGTTCTTGAGCGCAATCGATAGGCCGCGCGCGTGGGCGGCATTGGCGACAAACACGTTGAAGGCGAGTTGGTCATCCGCTGTGAGGGGGAATCCCGTTGTGTTCGCGTAGCCATCCATGTTGTCGGCATCCGCGGTGTCGAAGCCTTTGGCGCGGCAGAGATCGAGGCGCGCTTCGATGATCGGTCCCAGGACGTCGATCTGGCGAACGTCGAGCCAACGTTCGCCCGGCCAGCCGTTGGAGTTGCCCTTCACCGCAGCGGGGAATGCAGCGGCGTCGGAC
>JANLTQ010000440.1:0-1626 GCA_031363005.1 Acidimicrobiia bacterium
AAACACGTGACAATCCGCGACGCGAGCGCCGGCAGCCTCACTGCGCCGAACCGGTTCGCGATCCTGCCCATGGAAGGGTGGGACGGCACCACCGACGGTCGACCGACGGATCTGGTCCGGCGGCGTTGGCAACGCATCGGCGCGAGCGGCGCCGGACTTGCCTGGTGCGAAGCGACCGCAGTGCGCGCCGACGGCCGGGCCAATCCGCATCAACTCCTCCTCGATGCGTCCACCGTCGACGAGTTCGCCGCGCTCCGCACGCTTCTTGCCCCGGGTCAGGTCGCCGGACTGCAGCTCACCCACTCTGGCCGCTGGTCCCGCCCGCACGGTGTCCCAGCGCCCCGCACCGCGTACGCGCATCCCTTCCTCGACCGGCGCGTCAACGCCACCGACGGCAACCGGTTCAACGATGACGAACTCGACGAGCTCGCGGAGACGTACATCGATGCAGCCGTGCTCGCCCACGACGCGGGCTTCGACTTCGTCGACGTGAAGCACTGTCACGGGTACCTGCTGCACGAACTCCTGAGCGCGCACGATCGCCCCGGTCCCTACGGCGGTGACCTCGACGGTCGCATGCACTTCCTGCGCCGCGTCGTCGACGGCATTCGCACACGCGCTCCGCAGCTCGCGATCGCGGTACGGCTCTCGGCGTTCGACTTCATGCCGTTCTCCCCCGGCGGCGACTCCGTCGGCGCGCCGGAAACGGTCGACGGCGACTACCCGTACGCATTCGGTGGCGACGACACCGGCCTCGGCATCGATCTCACCGAGACCCACGCGTTCCTCGACGTGGTCCAGGACCTCGGCATCGGGTTGGTCAGCGTCACGGCCGGCAGCCCGTATTACAACCCGCACGTGCAACGCCCGGCCTACTTCCCACCGTCGGACGGCTACCGGCCGCCCGAAGACCCGCTCGTCGGGGTGGCCCGTCAGCTCACGGCGACCGCGGAGATCACCCATCGCCACCCGGATCTCACGATCATCGGGTCGGGGTACTCCTACCTCCAAGACTGGCTGGCGCACGTCGGCCAGGAAGTGGTGACGCGCGGTGACGCCACGATGATCGGGCTCGGCCGCATGGTGCTCTCCTACCCCGAGCTGCCCGCCGACGTGCTCAAGCGCCGACCGGTCCAGCGTGCGCAGATCTGCCGCACGTTCTCCGATTGCACCACCGCGCCACGCCACGGGCTCGTGTCCGGCTGTTTCCCCCTCGATCCGTTCTACAAGGAACACGGCGACCGGGTGGAGCTGACCCGGGTGAAGAGGTTGGCGCGAGGATCCGACGATGACGAGTGATGACCACGCGGAGAACCCGGCGGCGCCGGACCCGCACGCGGGCGACCGGTGGACCGAGCTCTCTGGCGATCGCATCGAGGACGAGCCGTGGTGGCTGGTCTACGTCCCCGACCCGTCGCCCGAGCGTGTCGCCGCCCACGCCGAGCTGAGCGGACGCGCCGGATACCACGTGCACCCGCAGAGCTTCGTGGCCCTCGACGCCAACGTCTTCGCCGACACGTTCACCCTCGGCGCGATGAGCACAATCGCGAGCGGTTGCAAGATCCGCGGTGAGGGGACGCGGATCGTCGGGGTCGGCGCCGGGGAACTCCACGTACTCGACTCGGT
>JANLTQ010000492.1:0-1592 GCA_031363005.1 Acidimicrobiia bacterium
GCTGGCGCTGGTCGCCGATCAGCACGGCCGCGAGCAGTTCCGCCATGAGGTCGTGATCCACGATGGGCAGTTCCTCGACGGGACGCAGCGTTCCCTCGAGCCGCACCAAAGGCACCGAGTTCGTGGTGAGCAGGAGATCCGTCCCGTGCATCGCCACGATGGTCTCCAGAAATGCGTCCAACTTGCCGTAGGTTTCCATCATCACGTTTCCGTTCCCTCGACCCGGCTCACCCCGCGGATTGCACCGTGAGCTTGGAATTGCCACCCCAACGACCGGAAGAAACCGGACGAACTGGGGGATTCTACCCCCTTCGGCGGGTGTGGCAGGCCGGCCGGACGCTGCCGCGTGGCTCATCGGCCTGGCCACCATCGTGTGGGCCATCGTGCTGGACCAGGGCACCAAGCTCTGGGCCGGTGGTGCCGCCTCCCGAGGGGTCGAGATCGCCCACAACCCCAGGTACGCGCTCGGTGTAATCGGCGGTTCGGTGCCTGTCCTCATCATCGGCACGATCGTGGTGCTCGGCGTTTTCGCTGCGGTGATCGTGCCGTTCGCCTTCCGGGTGGGGCTCCCGGCCTGGATTCCGGGCCTTGTCCTCGGTGGGGCGTTGTCCAACATGATCGACCGAGCGCGCTTCGGTGCGGTCAGGGACTTCATCGCCACCCATTGGGCGATCATCAACGTGGCTGACCTGTGTGTCCTGGGTGGCGTGTTGATCTTGCCGGTGCTCCTCGCAATCCGCTGTGCTCGGCTTGACGGCGAGCACGAGCGAGCCGTCGCACCGCATCCCAGCCGCGGCTGACCACGCTGCTCGACGCGCGCTCGGACACCGGACGAAGGTCTTCAGGCCACGGCCCCTCGTGTCGAGAGTTCCCCGAGCGGCTCGCCAACCGGTGGATGCCCGACGAGGAGTTCCGTTGCCCAACCCGGCGAAGCCCACACCCCGACGCGCCACGCTGATCCAGCGCCTCCGCTACCGGTTCGATCTCGCGTTGGCTCGCGGCCCGATCGTGGTCATCGCGTGGCTTGGGGCGTTGACGCTCGCGATCATCGTCGTCGCGGCGTTCGCCTCGTTCTTTGCCGGCGCGTATCCGGACGACAAAGGTCACGGCGCCGGACTCGCGGAAGCGATGTGGCAAAGCCTGCTGCGCGTGTTGGACTCCGGAACCTTCGCCGGAGACAACGGCGTCGTCGCGCGCATCATCGCCCTCACGGTCACCCTCTCCGGGATCTTCATCGCCGGGTCGTTGATCGGTCTGATCGCCAGTGCGGTGGATCAGAAGATCGAAGACCTGCGCAAGGGTCGTTCCACCGTCCTCGAAGTCGGCCACACGCTCGTGCTCGGCTACTCCCCGCGCCTGCCCGTGATCGTGTCAGAACTCGTTGAAGCCAACGCAAACCAGAAGCGCGTCGCCATCGTGGTGCTCGCGAAACTCGACAAGACCGAGATGGAAGACGCACTGGACGCGGCAGTTCCCGACCGCCGGAACACCAGGCTCGTCTTTCGCTCGGGCGACCCCTCGAGCCCGGCCGACCTGGACATGGTCAACATCGCCGAAGCCCGTTCGATCATCGTGCTCGGCGACACCGACGG
>JANLTQ010000569.1:0-3272 GCA_031363005.1 Acidimicrobiia bacterium
CGAGGTCCACCACGGCGTGCGGATCCAGGACGCCGCGCTCGTGGCCGCAGCGGTCCTGAGTGACCGGTACATCCCGTCTCGGCAGCTGCCGGACAAGGCCATCGACCTCGTCGACGAGTCCGCGTCGCGCCTGCGGATCGAGATCGACTCGATGCCGAATGAACTCGACGTCGTGGAGCGGCGCATCCGTCAGCTGGAGATCGAGAAGGCCGCGCTGGCCAAGGAGACCGACGACGCGTCGAAGCAGCGCCTCGCCGCCCTCGAGTCCGAGCTGGCCGGACTCGCCGAGGAACGCGATGCGATGACCGCGCAGTGGCAGTTGGAGAAGGACGGGATCGCCGAGATCCGCGGGCGCAAAGAGGCGCTCGAGGCGGCGCGCACCGACGCCGAGAAGGCAGAACGTGACGGCGATCTCCAGCGCGCCGCCGAGCTTCGCTACGGCACGATGCGCGACCTCGACGCGGAGATCGAAGTTCGCACCGGTCGCCTCGACGAACTCCAAGGCGGACATGCCATGTTGAAGGAAGAGGTCGATGAGGAGGACATCGCCGAGATCGTGTCGAAGTGGACGGGGGTTCCGGTCTCGCGCCTCATGGAGGGTGAGATGCAAAAGCTCGTCCGGATGGAAGACGAGTTGCACGAGCGAGTGATCGGTCAGGACGACGCCGTGGCGGCAGTGGCCAACGCGATTCGCCGCTCGCGCGCCGGCCTGTCCGACCCGAACCAGCCGATCGGATCCTTCTTGTTCCTCGGTCCGACGGGCGTCGGCAAGACCGAACTCGCGCGCACCCTCGCCGATTTCCTGTTCGACGACGAGCGGGCGATGGTTCGCATCGACATGAGTGAGTACATGGAGAAGCACTCCGTGTCTCGTCTGGTCGGAGCGCCTCCGGGCTACGTCGGGTACGACGAAGGCGGTCAGCTGACCGAGGCCGTTCGCCGTCGGCCCTACGCCGTCGTCTTGCTGGACGAGGTGGAGAAGGCGCACCCCGATGTGTTCAACATCCTGTTGGCGTTGATGGACGACGGTCGTTTGACGGACGGTCAGGGCCGCACCGTCAACTTCACCAACACCGTCCTCATCATGACGAGCAACCTGGGTGCCGGTGGCGACGAGCGTGCCGTGATGGCCGCTGTTCATCAACACTTCAAGCCCGAGTTCGTCAACCGAATCGACGAAGTGGTGGTGTTCCACCGGCTCGACGAGCGTCATATCGCGTCGATTGTCGACATCCAGGTGGGATCCCTCCGAGCGCGCCTCGAAGCCCGCGGTCTCGGCCTCGAACTCACCGACGCAGCTCGCGCCTACGTGGCGCGGGTGGGATACGACCCGGACTTCGGTGCCCGGCCACTCAAGCGCGTGCTGCAGAAGGAGATCGCCGATCCGATCGCGATCGAGTTGCTCCAGGGCAACTATCGAGACGGTGATGTGATCCAGGTCGACGCCAACCCGGACGGTCTCGTATTCCACCGAGCGGACCCCATCGCCATCTCGTAACTCGGTCGACTACCGTGTCCCCAACGTGAGTGCAGTCACGTTGCGGGCCGGTTCCTCGCGGGGATCCGGTCCTTTTCGCGGGAGTAGCGCGTGCCAGGTGCAGTGATCGTTGGGACCCAATGGGGCGACGAGGGCAAGGGTCGGTTCACCGACTATCTCGCCAAGGAAGCGTCGCTCTGCGTGCGCTATCAGGGTGGCCACAACGCGGGCCACACGCTGGTGGTCGACGGCGAGGTGTTCAAGCTGCAACTCGTCCCGAGCGGGATTCTCTATCCCTGGGTCGTGCCGGTCATCGGCAACGGCGTGGTCGTGGATCCCCAGGTCCTGCTCAACGAACTCGAGATGCTCAACGCTCGCAACATCGAGACCCGAGGCTTGCGGCTCTCCGGCAATGCGCACCTCATCATGCCGTACCACCAGGAGCTCGACCGCCTGAACGAGCGGTACCTCGGCAACGCCAAGCTCGGGACCACCAAGCGCGGCATCGGCCCGGCCTACGCCGACAAGGCCATGCGCGTGGGTCTGCGCGTCCAGGACCTGTTCGACCCCAAGATCTTCCGGGAGAAACTCGACCTGGCGTTGCGCGAAAAGAACGGCGTGCTCACCAAGGTCTATAACCGGCTGCCCGTCGACGCCGACGCGCTCGCGAAGCAGTACCTCGCGCTCGCGCCGCGGCTCGAACCCCTCGTCGACGACACGGTCCACCTCGTGCACGAAGCGCTCGACGCGCAGCAGTGGGTTCTGTTCGAGGGGGCTCAGGCGACCTTCCTCGATCTCGACCACGGCACGTATCCCTTCGTGACCTCGAGCAACCCGGTCTCGGGCGCGGTGTGCGCCGGCGCCGGAGCCGGACCACGGGATCTCGAACGCATCGTCGGCGTGGTGAAGGCGTACACGACGCGCGTGGGAGCGGGTCCGTTCCCCGCCGAGTTGTTCGAAGGCGATGAGGTCGGTGACCTGCTCGTGGACCGAGGCGCCGAGTTCGGAACGAACACCAAGCGTCGTCGGCGCACCGGGTGGTTGGACCTGGTGATGGTGAAGCACGCGTCGCGCCTCAACACCTGTAGCGAACTCGCGATCACCAAGCTCGACGTGTTGTCGCCGCTCGCGGAACTCAAGGTCTGTGTCGGCTATGTCGGAGAGGACGGCACGCGCTATGACCACGTGCCGTATCACCAGTCCGTGATCCACAAGGTGAAGCCGATCTACGAAACGTTCAAGGGGTGGGAATCCGACATCGAGCGCGCCGAGCGCCTCGAGGATCTCCCACCCGAAGCGCAGGAGTACGTCCGCTTCATCGAGGAGTACACCGGCGTCCACGTCAGCTTCGTCTCGGTCGGCCCGGCACGCGACCAGACGGTTGTGCTCCCCCGCGCCGCATGAACCGGCACACCCAAGATCGGGGTTGGTGACGTGCAAGTACTCGTCGTCGGCGGTGGTGCGCGGGAGCACGCGCTGGTGTGGGCCCTCTCCCAATCCTCGATCGTCGACGCGGTGGTCGCAACGCCAGGCAATCCTGGCATCGCGGCCGCCGGTCTGTGCCTGAGCCTCAACGATGCGATGGAGAGCCTCGACTCGTTCGATCTCGCCGTGATCGGGCCCGAGGCGCCGCTCGTCGACGGGATGGCGGACGAGATGCGCGAGCAAGGGCTCGCGGTCTTCGGTCCGTCGGCCGCCGCGGCGCGCCTCGAGGGCTCGAAGGCGTGGATGAAGGACGTCCTCGCCGACGCCGAGATCCCCACCGCCCGCCACGCCACGTTCACTGGCGCACAAG
>JANLTQ010000685.1:0-4745 GCA_031363005.1 Acidimicrobiia bacterium
GGCGCCCCTCGCGCCGATCCGGGCGGGGTTCGAGCAGGCGGGCATGCCCGACGACGCGCTCGGGAAGCTCGGTCAACAGGTACGGGCGGGGCGCGTGTTGGATGCGATCGATGATGTGGGCATCTGCGCCCGCCAGCCGCACGGCCTCGGCCCGCCGGTGACCGAACGCACCGGGCTCGTTCGCCGTACCGATCCCATCGAGCGCCGCGAGCACCCGAGTGAGCAAAGAATCGAGTCGAGCCCGAGCGACGGGATCCAGGGGGCCGATCGCGACGTCGAGCAGGTAGAGCAATCGCACTCGCTCCGCACTCACGAGATGGGCGGCGAGCGCCAACGCCGACTCCTCGGTCAGCCCGTCGGCGCGACCCGCCACGCCGCGCAACACTCCATGGTCTGACGTCAACGCCAGGAGTTCTTCGTGAGCCGCGGGGTCGAGCCCGAATCGATCGGCCAGCGAGGCAACGAGCTGCACCGGTGGATGTTCGCCGGCCAGATCGGTCACCAGCGCGGCGAGGACCAAAAGGTCGTCCTGCGCGACACGCGAATGCACCTCGGACGCGCGTCGGTCGTGCCGGATCACCTGTTGGAGTGAATCGACCATCTCGAATCGCACGATCTGGGTCGGATCGATGAGCTCGGGATCTCGGTGCCAGCGATCGACGGCTTCAGCCACTTCGGGAAGTGCGCGCAACAAGATTCCGGACGTGTCGAGGAACCGCCAGCCGCGATCGTTTCCGCGCAGCAGGACGTCCACCAACCGCGCGGTTGCATCCTCGTTCCATGACGCCGGCTCTGCGAGCGCCAACCAGTTCAGGAGCCGGGGCCCCGGACGCGCGCCCTGCGAGATGGACAACGCCGCGTCGAAGGCGATCTCGGTTTGCGCTTCCGCCGGTGGATTGGCGGCCAGGTCGATGACGCCGTCGTCCAACCAGAGCCAGCCCGAGGCCGGCATCGCATCCTCCGATTCGGTGCGCGCCGCCCCCCGCAGCGCTCGGAGGCGGAACCGCAGGAGCGGCGGTGACATCAGTGTCGTCGCGAGGACGACCAGGAGCAACGCCGCGTACAGGTCGCCGCCCAGCACACCGTTGCTCAATCCGATCGTCGCGAAGATCAGACCGACCTCACCGCGCGGGATCATCCCGATCCCGATGAGGAGCTTGTCACCGGGCGCGGAGAGCACCGCTGTCGCCGACAACAACTTGCCGAGGACCGCGACGCCAAACAGCGCGCCGGCGACACCGAGCACTGAAGGATCGACGAACCGGTCGACATTGGCGGCGATGCCGATCTGCAGGAAGAACACTGGGACGAACAGGTGACCGACCGGGGTCAGCTCACGCGCGATTCGCTCGCGAGACTCCGTGCGGGACAGGGCCAAGCCGGCGACGAATGCGCCGACGATCGGCGCGAGCTTGGCGGTGTCGGCCAACTCGGCGAACGCCAGCGCGAACGCCAGCGCCAACGCCACCAGCGTTCCCGCCGCACGGGAGTGCCGCTGGATGAGCCGGAACAACCACACGCCGAGGCGACCGCCCAGCAGGGTGGTGACAACAAGGAATCCCACGGCCAGCAGCACGGTGGACAGCACGGTGCCCACGGACACTGATCCGTCGCCCACGACCCGAACCACGATGGTCAGGAGCACGAGACCGAGGACGTCGTCCGCGACCGCTGCGCCGAGGACCGTGCGCGCCTCGACGGTGGGAAGCGCGCCGAGGTCGCTGAACACGCGGGCGGTGATCCCGACGCTCGTCGCCGACAGCGCGGCACCGAGGAACAACGACGTATTCGAGTCGTAGCCGAGCGCGAGTCCGGCGGCGTAGCCACCGGCCAAGGGAAGCACGACACCGAGGACGGCGACCGACACCGACGCGCGACCGACCGCCGCCAGATCCTTGATGTCCATCTCCATACCGACCTGGAGCAGCAGCAGGATCACGCCGAGTTCGGCGAGCACGTCGAGCGCGCTCGAGGCTCCGACCAGCCCCAGGAGAGACGGTCCGATCAGTACCCCAGCGATGATCTCGCCGACGACGGCAGGAATCTTGATGCGTTCGGCGATCTCCGCCGCGACCTTGGCCGCGATCAGGATGAACAGGACGTCGCGCAGAACCTCGGTGGCGCTCACCGCGCCGGATCGACCGCTTGCAGGAGGTACCCACGCGATCGAACCGTTCGCACCTCCAACGCCAGCGCGGCGATGCGACGTCGAAGACGGACCATGTGCACATCGAGCGCGTTGCGAGAAGGGAGTCCCTCCGGCCAGGCGCGCCGTCGAAGGGTGTCCCGACCGGCCACGGCGCCGAACCGCTCGATCAGCGGACCGGCCAACGCCTGTTCCACTGGGGACAGCGACACCCACGAGCCACGGAACCAGAGCAGCCCGTCGTCGTCGAGCACGGGACGTTCGGCCCCGGAGCGGGTGACCAGGGTCGCGAGCCGGGCCCGCACGTCCTGGTCGTCCGCCGGCAGCCGGATCCAATCCTCGAGCGGATCACGACAATCGGGCGGTGGCTCACCCGGTTCGACGAGGAGGAGGCGCGGTCGGGCCCCCATCTCGAGTTGGGTGCGGCGAGGCGACTCCTCCGGCCAACGGAGTAGGACGACATCCATCGCCGCACGGTACGGACACTCGGTGACGAGCATGTTTCGGGCGTGTGAAGGGTCTCGGTCCCGGACCCGGTCGGGAGGCTCGCCCGGCCGGGACGTTTTCGAGAGAGTCCCTCCCACCCGCGACATCTAGGATCGCCGCCCCCGAACGCATCCGAGGAGTGAATCGCGGGCATGGGCCAGACGCTGAGCGAGAAGGTATGGGAACGGCATGTCGTACGGCGCACGGCCGGCGAACCGGACCTGCTGTACATCGACCTGCACCTCATCCACGAGGTCACCTCGCCCCAGGCCTTCGACGGGCTGCGGTTGGCGGGACGCGCAGTCCGGAGGCCCGAACTCACCGTGGCCACGATGGACCACAACGTGCCCACCGCCGGTCTCGAACTCGGCGTCACCGACCCGATCTCGCGCAAGCAGATCGAAGTCCTCGATGCGAATTGCGACGAGTTCGGCATCCAGCTCTACGGGATGGGTGATCCCGGCCAGGGAATCGTCCACATCATCGGGCCCGAACAGGGACTTACCCAGCCGGGGATGACGATCGTCTGCGGTGACAGTCACACCTCCACGCACGGCGCATTCGGGGCGTTGGCGTTCGGGATCGGGACGAGCGAGGTCGAGCACGTTCTCGCCACCCAGACCCTGACCCAGACGAAACCGGGCACGATGGCAATCACGGTCGAGGGTGACCTCCCGGCCGGGGTCACGGCCAAGGACCTTGTGCTCGCGATCATCGAGCGCATCGGGACCGGCGGCGGCATCGGTTCGGTCATCGAATACCGAGGCGCGGCGATACGAGCCCTTTCCATGGAGGGCCGGATGACGGTCTGCAACATGTCGATCGAGGCGGGCGCGCGCGCCGGGCTGATCGCACCGGACGAGACCACCTTCGAGTACCTGAAGGGCCGCCGGTACGCGCCGACCGGCGCAGACTGGGACGCCGCGGTGGCGGATTGGCGTTCTCTCGTCACCGATGACGACGCCACCTTCGATCAGGAAGTGATCATCGACGCGTCCCTCCTGGCGCCGTACGTCACGTGGGGAACCAACCCGGCCCAGAGCGTCACCATCAACGACTCCGTTCCCGATCCGGCGAACTTCGAGACCCCGAGCGATCGCGAGTCCGCAACCCGCGCGTTGCAGTACATGGGTCTGACCGCCGGCACTCCGATGCGAGACGTTGCGGTGGACACGGTGTTCATTGGTTCGTGCACCAACGCCCGCATCGAGGACTTGCGCGCCGCGGCGGCGGTGGCGAAAGGCCGAACCGTTCAACCCGGTGTCCGCACCCTCGTGGTGCCCGGTTCATTCGCGGTGAAGGCGCAGGCGATCGAAGAGGGGCTCGACACGATCTTCACCGACGCTGGGTTCGACTGGCGAGAACCCGGGTGCTCAATGTGTCTCGCCATGAACCCGGACAAGTTGGCTGTGGGTGAACGGTGCGCGAGTACCAGCAACCGAAACTTCGAGGGTCGCCAGGGTCAAGGGGGGCGGACGCATCTGGTCTCGCCCGAAGTTGCAGCCGCGACCGCGATCGCCGGTCACTTCGCGACGCCGGCCGACCTCCTCGAAAACCAGGACGCCTGATGCGTGCCGTACGCGAAATCGTCGCCCGCGGAGTTCCGTTGGATCGTTCGGACGTCGACACGGACCAGATCATCCCGTCGGAGTGGTTGAAGCGCGTGGAGCGGACCGGCTTCGGTGCCGGACTGTTCTCGGAGTGGCGAGAACGGTCGGACTTCGTCTTGAACCAGGACCGTTACGCCGACGCGCACGTTCTCGTCGCCGGGCCGAACTTCGGGACGGGTTCGTCGCGCGAGCACGCGGTGTGGGCGCTCCAGGACTACGGCTTCGAAGCCGTCATCTCGTCACGCTTCGCAGACATCTTCCGGAACAACGCGTTGAAGGGCGGACTCGTACCCGTCACGTTGCCCGAACCGATCGTGCGCACGATCATGGCTGCACTCGACGACGATCCGGCGATCGAAATCGTGATCGACGTTGTTGACCGGCGCGTCGCCGTCCCCGCGATTGCGTTGGACGAGCCGTTCGCCCTCGACGACTACACCCAACACCGGTTGCTCGAAGGCCTCGACGACATCGGGATCACCGAGACTCATCGCGACGACATC
>JANLTQ010000704.1:0-4790 GCA_031363005.1 Acidimicrobiia bacterium
CGCCGTCGCCGACGATGCGCTCAGGTAGAAGTAGGAGGTGTTCGCCGCCCCGGCGGCCAGGCTGCCGAGCGGTTGCGATGAGGACTCACCGGAGGCCAATCCGACCACTCCGCCGGTGAAGCCCGAAAGCTTCACGTACGGGCTACCCAGCGTCGCTCCGGTGGCGTTGGTGACCTTGTACCCGGTGTAGTGCCCAGCCAGGTTCGGCAGGCTGGGGGGACTGGGGCTGAAGTCTGCGTAGAAAATGGTCCCGCTCAGCGGCGTGACGGTGATGTTCGCGGACGCGCAGGTAGCGGCATCGGCGCGCTCGCCCACGATGGCCGAGTCGATCGGGACGAGGAATGCGGCCGCAAGGAGGACGGCAGCGATGGCCCGCACCACTCGAATCAAGGGCTTCGCCGTTGCGCCAGAGCGCGACGAAAGCGAGGATGAGTTTGCTGAGCGTGGTATCACTCAACATGTGTCGGCGCCGATTATGACTGACTTTTGTATCTTTTAGTCGTACGACCAAGTTTGTTCGAGGATCGAGACGCGAAAAGCTGACGATCCCAAGTGAGGAATCGTCAGCGTCGTACTCGCGTGTGCTCTCGAGCATGATCAGAGGTCGGCGCGCTCAACTCGCAAGATGCAGCGGAGATCACGGCCGGTGACCTTGACAGCCTGGGCCCACTTCGCGGTCTGCTTCGGGTCGACCTTGCCGACGTTCACTTCCGCGAGCCCGATGGTGGTGTCGCCGTTCAAGAACGAGACGTAGATCCGGTACTTCACGGCCTTGGCCGCCGAGTTCGTGACCGAACCCTCCACGTTCCACCCGGACCCGGAGGACTGGCACTTCGTGTCGTGCACGTCTTCGCGGGCGCCGACGAAGTTGGCCAGGGTTCCCGGCGTGTTCTTGCTGTTCGAGACGAACGGCTGCGTGGTCGAGGACGTAGACGATTCCGCGTTCTTCTTCGCCGCCGGGTGCGTCTTCGGCGAGGACTTGGCCGTGTCGCTGCTGCAACCGGCGACGCCGATGGCGGCGACCACGCCGAGAACGATCAGAGACTTGCGCATTGCTACCTCCCAGGCAGAGCACGAACCCTCTGGTTCGTGTGACCCAGGTATCGAACCGTCCCCCCAGCGCCTTGAGCCCGAAGTCAGCCCCGAGGCCGGGCGCCGCGCAGGAGTCGACCGGGGAGTTCGCCGGTGTGGACCCCATCCTCGAAGGTCACGGTGCCGGCTTTCACGGTGGCCCGGTACCCGCGTGCTTCCTGCATCAGTCGCCGTCCCCCGGCGGGCAGATCGTGCACGAGGTGCGGAATCCGACAGTCCAGGGCATTGAGGTCGATCACGTTGGCGTCGCCCACGTAGCCCGGGGCGAGGACGCCGCGGTCCAGCCAGCCGACGTGCGCGGCAGTCCGTTGGGTCTGTTGGTGGACGATCGCCTCGACGGGGATCGTGGCGCCGCCGGTGCGGTCCCGTGACCACAACGCGATCGAGCTCGTCGGCATCGACGCGTCGCAGATCGCGCCGCAGTGTGCACCCGCGTCCGACAGGCCGAAGAGCGAGAACGGTGTGGTGATCATTTCGTAGAGGTCGTCGAAGTTCCCGTGGGCGAAGTTGAACAGAGGCATGTAGAGGAGCTGCCGGCCATCGCGCTCCAGGAGTGCGTCGTACACGACACTCGCGGGATCGTTGCCCGCCCCACGCGCCTGGGCGCCGATCGAACGACCGCGGTCCAACTCGTAGTCGACGGGATCGGTGAGCGTGAACATCACGTCCCACCCGGCGACGATCGAGCGGAACAGACCCTCGGGTAGGTTCGCAACCATCGCCGCGTGTTCTTCGAGGACTCGCCGCTTCCGCTCCGGGTCCCGCAACGCAACGACTCGCTCGGCCAGAGGAAGCTCGGCGAGTTCCGCGACGGACTGGGTGAAGAGGAACGGGCTCGCCGTGGCTTCGAGTCCGATCAGGATGCCGATGGGTCGCGACGCGACTTGGGGCTTCACGTCGAGTCCGGTCTCGCGCATCCGTGCGACACGTGTGAAGAGGTGCCGCCACCGGTCGGGTGAGTGGAACGCCTGCTGCACGGTGAAGCTCAGCGGACGGCCGCTCGTGCGCGCGAATGCGTCGATGAGATCCATCTCGCGATTCGCGAAGTCGTCGTCCGGAGTTTGGTAGCAGTCCGAGATGAGTTGGGTGACTCCCGTGCCGGCGGCGCGCATGGCGTCGGCGATCGTGAGCAGCTCGCGCTCGCTCGCAGTCAGCGTGCCGATGTTGGTGCCGTCCTTCGTGCGGTGAACGTCGGTGCGGCTCGTGGCGAAGCCGATGGCGCCGGCATCGAGCGCCTCTCGCGTGAGCGCCGCCATGCGCGCGAGTTCGTCGTCGGTCGGGGCTTCGGTGTGGTCGGCGCCGCGCTCGCCCATCACGTACGTACGCATCGCCGCGTGCGGGAGGTGTGTGCCGATGTCGACGGTGTGAGGCTTCGCGTCGAGCGAGTCCAAGTAGTCGGGGAAGGTCTGCCAGTCCCAGGTCAGTCCTTCGGCGAGTGCGGCGCCCGGGATGTCCTCCACGCCTTCGAGCAACCCGATCAACCAGTCGTGGGTGTCCGCGTGCGCGGGCGCGAACCCGACGCCGCAGTTGCCCATCGCGATCGTGGTCACGCCGTGTAACGACGATGGCGCCACGATCGGATCCCACGTCACCTGCCCGTCGAAGTGGGTGTGGATGTCCACGAAGCCCGGCGTCACGAGCAGGCCGTCGGCGTCGATCTCGCGTGTCCCACGGTCGTCGACCTCGCCGACGGCGGTGATCACCCCACCGTCGATTGCGACATCGCCGAGGTAGCCGGGCGCCCCGGTGCCGTCGACGATCGTGCCGTTGCGAATCACGAGATCAACCATGCGTCTCCTCGGCGGCTCCGCTCGCCGCTCTGCGCGATTAGCGGACGGGGCTCGCTGCGCCGCGGCTCGCCTCCGCAAGCTCCGGCTCGGTCTTTGCTCGAGAACCTACTGTGCGCTCACGTCGGGATCATCGACGGCCGGAGTGGCCGCCTGGAGTCCGACACTCCCGAGCCGGAGGCGAGCAGTCTCGGAACGTCCCGACGCACTCCCCGCTAGCCTCGATCGAGTGAAGCGACCGAAGTACCGAGTGATTCAGTGGGCGACCGGAATGGTTGGTCAGGAGGCAATCCTCGGGGTGCTTGCGCATCCGGAGTTGGAGCTGGTCGGGGCGTGGGTGCACAGCCCGGACAAGGTGGGGAAAGACGTCGGGGAACTCTGCGGCATCGATCCGATCGGGGTCCTCGCCACTGACGACGTCGACGCGCTGATCGCGCTGGACGCTGATTGCGTCGTCTACTCGCCGGTCATGGCGAGCACGACCACAGTCATCAAGCTGCTCGAGTCGGGCAAGAACGTCGTGACCCCCGTGGGCTGGATCTACCCCGGTGAGTCGCCCAAGATTGCGGCGATCGAAGACGCGTGCCGGCGTGGCAACTCCACGTTGCACGGCACCGGCATCAACCCCGGAGGTATCACCGAGCGGCTGCCGCTGCTGTTGTCCTCGTGGTGTCGGAACATCACGCACGTGCGCGCCGAGGAGTTCTCCGACATTCGCAACTACCCGACCGCGTCGGTCGTGCGCGACGTCATGATGTTCGGGACGCCACCCGAAGCCGCGCAGACGAGTCCGATGCCCACCATCCTCGGTCTCGGTTTCTGCGAGTCGATCGACATGATCGCCGTGGAGCTCGGTTGGGACCTCAAGGCCGAGAAGCGCACCACCCACGAGATGGCGGTTGCGACCCAAGACCTGGACACGCCCGTTGGCGTGATCGAAGCGGGGACCGTCGCCGCGCAGCGATTCACGTGGGAAGGGCTCGTCGACGGTGAGCCGGTGATCACCGTGCGCGTCAACTGGCTGATGGGGGAGGAACACCTCGATCCCGCATGGTCGTTTGGCGCCGAGGGCCAGCGGTTCGAAGCGGCGATCACCGCCGAGCCGCCGGTCTCGGTCGTGGTGCACGGGCTACACCCGCCCGTCGTCGGCGAGAATCCCGAGATCGGGTTGACCGCGCCCGCGATGCACTGCGTGAACGCCGTGCCGTACGTCTGCGCCGCCGAGCCAGGGATCAAGACCTACCTCGACCTCCCGCTCATGGCCGGCCGCGCCCGGCGTTGAAGCGCTAACGCACGTTCGAGTCCACCACGGGCTGCATGAACACGCGGACCTCGGACTCGTCGAACAGCTCGGGGAGCACCCAACCGTCGACCTGACGGCGGAGGCGGAACTGGGTGAGTTCGCCGGTGTGGATCGTCTCTTCGATTTGGAAACCGTCGATCCAGCGATCGCCGAACTGCAGATGCACCTCGCACGCGAGCGGCCGTTCCTCACGGGTGGCCGGGGCGACCGGCAAGTCCGCCATGATCTCGTCGGTCAGATCGATCGTCGCGTCCCGAGCATCGCGCTCGTCGTCTGGTGAAGCACCGAGGGAGGGATCGATGCTGCCGCCGAGGATCGTTCCCGCGCCGCCATCGGCCGCCGGTGGCAACGGCGTTGGTGTGGTGCCGTTGATGACCGGCGCACCTGCCACGACATTTTTCATGACGGGCGACGCACATCCCGGCTTTCGATCGTGGGACACCGAGCTTGCCAAACACCCGGCGACGCCGATTGTAGATGAAGTTGCCGGTTTCGACATGCTGTATTCGTCAGGCACCACCGGACGACCTAAGGGCGTGCGGCGCGTCGCGACCGAGACATCCATCATTGTACCGAACGCCTTTATGAAAATGCTGTGCGTCAACATG
>JANLTQ010000025.1:0-2343 GCA_031363005.1 Acidimicrobiia bacterium
CGCTGATGACGAAGAAGACCGCCACTCCGATCGAGCCGAGCGGCATCCGGTAGTGCCCGACCCAGAGCGCAGGAAGGTCTCGATCGTGGCCGGTGATTGCATACGAGTGGTACAGCACGACGGACAGCGCCGCAGCGATACGGATGACGTCGAACCCGCCGTATCGGCGAGCGTCGGCTCGTTGGTCGGTCACTCGCGCCCCCGGGACCCGGCCGCCGAGGTGGTCGGCGGCGGGACGGGAGAATACTCAGCCGTTCCGGAGGGCGGTGACAACACGCTCGAAGTGTGCAGGATCGGGCGCCCGGTTGTTCACCAGACTCACCGACCTCGAGATCCCCGCGAGCCGGGTCCGGAGCTTCGCGGCGATCTCCTCCGGCTCGCCCACAACCGCGATCGCGTCGATCAGGTCGTCGTCGATCAACGCGCCCATCTCGCTCCAGCGATTCTCCTTCGCCATCCTCTTGAGCGTGGGATGCAGATCGCCGTAGCCCTCGAGTTCGAACACGGGGGCGTACGCGGGCGTCGTCCCGTAGAACGCCAACTGCTCGCGCACGGCTTCCCGACTGCGCGTGAACTCCGCGTCGTCGCGGCCAGTGACCACGATGGTCACGCACACGATCTCCACGTCGGCTGCGTCGCGATCGGCGCGAGCCGCGCCACGTTGGATCGCCGGGAGCGTGACCTCCAGCAGGGAACGACGACTGTTGACCGGGTGAACCAAGAAGCCGTCGGCGACCTCTCCGGCAACTGCCGTCATCCGCGGCCCGACGCCGGCCGTGAAGATCTTCGGAGGCCCGAACGGATTCGGTCCGGGATCGAACGCGGGAATCATCCGGGTGTGGGTGTAGAAGTCACCGCGGAAGCCCAGCGGCGTGGTGTGCTCCCATGCGCTCCAGATGGCGCGGATCGCTTGCACCATCTCTCGCATGCGTTCGGCCGGCTGCGACCACGGCATCGAGAACCGCTGCTCGATGTGCGGGCGGATCTGTGAACCGATTCCGAGGGTGAAGCGGCCGCCAGTCACCGTCTGCAGGTCCCAGCCGACATTCGCGAGCGTCATGGGTGTGCGAGCGAACGCGATCGCGATCGCGGTCCCGAGTTCGATGGACCGGGTGTGCTCCCCCGCCACCGCGATCGGCACGAACGGATCGTGCTTGGCCTCGAACGAGAACGCTCGGTCGTACCCGATGTCTTCCAACGTGCGGTAGATCGTTCGCGCTTCGGTCAGATCGTCGGTCGGGACGGTCATCGAGACGTGCCATGGACCGTCGGTGGTGTCGACATTCTCGGTTTCGCTCACAACCCAGGTTCGCAGACGTGTCACACTCTCCGGGCGGTGGTGAGCCGGCTGGGTGGTCGCGTACGGGCTTGACCCGTCCGAGGAACGTCCGGACTCCACAGGGCAAGGTGCTGGGTAACACCCAGTCGGGGCGACCCGCAGGACAGTGCCACAGAAAATAGACCGCCGATGGCGGAGCGGCTTCGGTTGTTCCGCACAGGTAAGGGTGCAACGGTGCGGTAAGAGCGCACCAGCGTCCGGGGTGACTCGGACGGCTAGGTAAACCCCACTTGGAGCAAGGTCAGACAGGGAGCGGGCGGCCCGCTCAACTCCCGGGTAGACCGCAAGAACCGTCGGGTAACCGCCGGTCGAGATGGATGACCATCCACGACAGAATCCGGCGTACAGGCCGACTCACCACCGCACCCACTCCGAGACCTGCGAAAGTACACGCCGGCGCTGCGCAGCACGCCGACTACAAGCACCTCGGCCACTTCGGGCCAATCCACCGTCGCGTGAGCCGACCAACTCGTCCGCTAGATCTCCCCCCAAGTTGAATGCCTGCGGGGAACCCTCACTCGTCAACCCAAGGAGCCGTCCATGACCGCGACCGCACCCTCTGCCCCCACCGACCACTACACGATCATCTCTTCGGACAGCCACGCCGGCGCGTCGCACGCCACGTACCGGGAGTACCTCGACCCGGCGTACCTCGAGGACTTCGATGCGTGGCGGAACAAGTACAAGAACCCGTACAAGGACCTCGCTCCCGGTGACGACCGGCGGAAGCGCAACTGGGACGACGAGATGCGCAACCGTCAGCAGGAGGACGACGGGATCGTCGGCGAGGTCGCGTTCCCGAACACTGTTCCGCCGTTCTTCCCCAGCTTCGTGCTCTTCGCACCCCCACCGCCTCCGGACGAGTACGAGCACCGGCTCGCGGGGATCCGCGCGCACAACCGGTGGCTGAAGGACTGGTGCAACGAGTTCCCCGAGCGACGCGCCGGCGTCGGCCAGATCTTCCTCAACAACATCGACGACGCCATCGCCGACGCGCACTGGAT
>JANLTQ010000058.1:0-16569 GCA_031363005.1 Acidimicrobiia bacterium
CATGTCGGCGAGGATTTCGCGGGCGGCGGCGACGTCCTCGTCGAACACACAGATTCGGAATCCGTCGACCATCGCGTAATACGGAGCGGCGCCCGACGCGTCGCCGAACCGTCCCATCGCCTGCAGACCAGCGCTCTCGAGGAAACTGATCGCAAGTTGGGCCTCGAACCGGGTCGGGAAGTTGGCCACCTCGACGATCTGCCCGTCGGGTCGGGGTTCACGCGCCATGTGCACCACCGTAGGCGCCTCCGACGCTGACGAAACCGAAACCGCCACGAACTACGGTGCGCATCGCTCATGCCGTCCCCGTTCGCTCCGTTCAAACATCGGGTCTTCGCCGCCTTCTGGACCGGCGCGTTCGTGTCCAACATCGGCACGTGGATGGAGACCGTCGGCATCGGGATCTACGTCACGAACGCGACCCACAACCCGGCCTGGACCGGTCTCGTCGCCGCAGCCGGCTTCGCTCCGGGCGCCTTCCTCGGGCCGGTGGGCGGCGCCCTCGCGGATCGGCTCCCGCGCAAGAAGTTGCTGATCACCACGACCGCAATCCAGACCGCCTTGGCGACGTTGCTCACGATCTTGTTCGTGCTCGGGCGACCCGGTCCGGGGATCGTCACGCTCATCGTCTTCGCGGGAGGGTGCGCGCAAGCTTTGGGATTCCCCACCTACCAGTCCCTGCTGCCTGATCTCGTTCCGCAGGAGGACCTCGTCGGCGCCGTGGCGCTCTCGAGCGCGCAGTGGAACCTCGGGCGCGTCATCGGGCCGGCCATTGTCGCCATCGTCATCGGCATCGGTGGCTACGAGTGGGCCTTCGCCGTCAACTCGTTGAGTTTCCTCGCGGTCATCGCCGCCATCGCAATGTTGAGCCTGCCACCGCCGCGTCCTCATCACGGCCAGACGATCCGCTCGTCCATCGGTCAGGGCATCGCGTACGTGCGCCAGGACCCCGGCATGCGGGTGGTGATGGGCTACATGTTCATCAACACCTTCCTGGCCGCGCCGTTCATCGCCCTCGTCCCCGCGATGAGCCAGCTCGTCCTCCACGAGGGCAAGCGTGGAACCGGTTTGCTCGTCACCGCGCAGGGCATCGGCGCAGTGGTGATGGCGTTGAGCCTGGCCAACCTTGCGTTGCGGTTCGGGAGCCGGCGCGTCCTGCTCGTCGCGCTCTGGGGACTCCCGCCCGTCCTCGCGATCTACGCGGTGATGCCGAACCTCTGGTCGACGGCCGTCGCGCTATTCGTGGTGGGGCTCGTCTACTTCGGTGCGCTCTCGAGCTTCATGAGCATCGCCCAGGTCCGAGCGCCGGCCGAGATCCGCGGCCGCGTGGTCAGCTTGTTGGCCGTGGTGTTGGGCACGCTCTACCCACTCGGATCCATCATCCAGGGCGCGATCGCCGATCAGATCGGCTTGCGTGAAACCACGCTCGGCGCCGCCACGCTGATGCTCGTTGCGCTCGTGGTCATGAAACTGCGCTCTCCTCGCTTTGCCGACGCGCTCGAGTCGCCGCCGACTGAGGTTGCACTACCGTCACCCGCCCCACCAGGAGGTCCATGAATGGCTGCGATCGACACCGAACGCATTGGCCGAGTCGGCATCATCCGCATCAACCGGCCCGAGGCCCGCAACGCCGTCAATGGTGAAGTGGCCAACGGCATGGAAGCCGCGCTCGACGAGTTCGAGGCCGACGCCGAGATCCAGGCCGTGATTATCACGGGCAACGGGCCGACGTTCTGCGCCGGTGCTGACCTCAAGCTGGTTGCAACCGGGCGCGCGGCAGAGATCGCCACGAAGCGCGGCAACTTCGGTGGCATCGTGAAGCGGGATTTCCCGAAGCCGCTCATCGCCGCGGTCAACGGAGCGGCGCTCGCCGGAGGTTTCGAGATCGTCTTGAAGTGTGATCTCGTCGTGGCGGCGGATCATGCAACGTTCGGAATCCCCGAAGTGAAGCGCGGCCTCTTCGCCGCCGCCGGTGGTCTGATCCGCTTGCCCAAGCGCGTGCCCCTCGCGCTCGCCACGGAGTTGGCGATCACCGGCGATCCCATCGACGCGCACCGCGCGCTCGAGCTCGGGCTCGTGAACCGCGTGGTTCCCGTCGACGACGTGATGGAGACCGCCCTCGAACTCGCCGGCCGCATCGCGGCCAACGGACCGCTCGCGGTCAAGAACACCCTGCGGATGGTGCGCGAGGCCGGCGATCTCACCGAGGATGCTGCGTGGACCCGCAACTCCGAGCTCGCGATGGAGGTCTTCGCGTCGAAGGACTCGATCGAGGGTGCGACCGCGTTTGCCGAGAAGCGGTCGCCGAACTGGACCGGCGCCTGACCGAGCGGCGCGTTCGCCGGGGGCAGAACCTGAGCGACTCAGCCGGCGGTGGCGGCTTGACCGAGTTGTTCGTGCGTGCTGGTGATGTACTGCACAACGACCCGGGCGGCCAACGCCGCTCCGAGCATCGCTACCGCGCCGACGGCCGCGACGATGATCGCCGCGGTCGCGTTGAAGATCGCTTGGGCGGGATAGATCAGGTACCCGCACAGAGTTCCGACGAGCCACAGCATCCACCACCGTTGGATGACACCCCGGCGGCTGTCGTCGGCCGGCACCATTGCCATTGCGGCTTGGTAGGGCCACCACAGATTGAGCACCGGGATGATGAAGGACAGCGTGGAGAGCAGCGGACCGCGCCGGGCCGGGAGTCCCGACGCCCACGCCGTACTCGCCGCTCGGTAAAACCAGAGCAGGAACAGCACGCTGACCGCGATGGTCAGCGGGAAGATGAGGCCGGTCAAGGCGCCGCCGCTCGGCGGGCTCGGCGTGTTCGCGCCGGGTGTCGTCAGCTGGTCCCAGTGCTCGACGAACCACTTCGCCTGCGACGCGTTGACGAACATCCCGAACGCCTGCGCGAGGCCGCCGACCAAGAGGAGCGGGTGGACCCACCGCGCGAGCGCTCGTTCACCGACGATGTCGATCGGCTTGGTCGCTGCGGGACCACTGACGTGGCCGGTCCAGCCGGACCCGTCCCACCAGCGCAGCGCGGAGAGGGCCCACGGATCGGGATGCCATCCGGCAGGAACCGCAGGCGGAGCGGGAGCGAGAGCGGGCGCGGCATCGGGCGGCCCGTCGACGCGGTCGGCCGGCCCGGCGACGCGGTCTGGGGGCCCGTCGACGCGAGCCGCGTCGGAGATCGCTGGCGGCGCCGGGTCGGGTGCGCCAGTCCACGGTGACGCGGACTCGGGTGCGGGCGCGGGTGGCTGCGGGGCGGCGGCCGAAGCAGGCGGCGCGGGAGACGCAGCCGGTGCGTCGAGTCCGGCAGGTATTGGCGGCCAGATCGTAGCGGCGTCGGACGCGCCGATGATGCGGGTCTGGCGCGTCCACGCCGACCCGTCGTAGTACCGCTCGTCATTCGTGCCCCACGGGTCTTCGTACCAACCCGCGGCGCGCGTCTCGTCCGCCACTGCAACTCCCTCTGGTTGTCTGCCATGCTCGCGCATATGGCCGCCCTGCTCGCACCGGGACCCGTCTCGCTCGGGAAGCTCTGCCGTGGCGCTCGCTGATCTCCCCACCCCCGCCCTCGTGGTGGAGAGCACGAGCCTCGATCGGAACCTCGCCACGATGGCCGCGGCGCGGCCCGGAACGCAGTGCCGACCGCACGTCAAGGCCCACAAGACGACGGCCCTGGCGCGCCGCCAAGCTGCCGCCGGCCATCTGGGTTTCACCGCCGCCACACCTCGCGAGATCGTCGGGCTCGCCGCCGCCGGGCTCGGCCACGACCTCCTGCTGGCCAACGAAATCCTGGATCCGACCCGGCTGCGGGCCATGGCCGATTGCGGGGCTCGGGTCACCGTCGCGGTCGACTCCGTGGAGACGATCGATGCCGCCGCCGACAACGGGATCGTCGCTGTCTTGATCGACGTCAACGTGGGGCTTCCGAGATGCGGCTGTGATCCGAGCGCGGCCGGACGGTTGGCCGATCACGCGCGAGGCCGCGGCCTCGAGGTCCGCGGCGTGATGGGATACGAAGGTCACGTCTATCTGCACGACGATCGCGACGCGCGGGCCGAGGCCACCGGATCCGCGATGGAGCTGTTGCTCGTCGCGTCCGCGGCCGTCGGAGGCGACATGGTTTCCGCCGGCGCCACCGGTACGTATGACCTCAACACCGCAGCCACCGAGATCCAGGCCGGCTCGTACGCCCTGATGGACACCACCTTCGCGCCGGTCATCCCGGCGTTCACTCCGGCGATGTGGATCGAGTCCACCGTGATCAGTGTGTCCGCCGGGTACGCGGTGGCCGATTGTGGGCTCAAGGCCCTCGGCATGGACCACGGCAATCCGACGATCGAGGACGCCACGGTCTGGCTCGTGTCGGACGAGCACGTCACGTTTCGCGCCGAGCACGCACCGCGCGTGGGTGACCACATACGGGTCTGGCCGGCCCACGTGGACCCGACCGTCGCGTACCACGAGCGCATGGTGGTGGTCGATGGCGACGACATCATCGACGAATGGGCGGTCGATCTCCGCGGCTGGTGACGATCCACGACTCCGAGCGGCGTACCGCCCCAGCGACGGGACCACGGTCTCGAATAGCGTGCCGCGATGCCTGAAGTGTTCACCGACGCCGTCGCGCTCGCAGACCTGGTCCGGTCCGGCGAAGTCAGCCCGCTCGAACTCGTCGACGCCACGATCGCCCGGATCGAAGCAGTCAATCCGGCCCTGAACGCAGTCATTCGTGACCGATTCGACCAGGCCCGCACCGAGGCGGCGGGAACGCTTCCGGACGGCCCGTTCCGCGGCGTGCCCATCCTGTTCAAGGACCTTGGCTGCGAGATGGCCGGTGAACCGCTCCACGAAGGGATGCAGTTCCTCAAGGACCACGATTTCCGCCCCAAGGACACCGACGCCTTGGCGCAACGATTTCTCGACGCGGGGTTCATCTGCCTCGGCCGCACCAACACGCCCGAGATCGGACTCGTCCCCACGACCGAGCCGGACTCCTACGGCCCCACGCACAACCCGTGGCGCGCGGGCATCACGTCCGGTGGTTCCAGTGGCGGTTCGGCAGCTGCGGTCGCGAGCGGGATGGTGGCAGTGGCGCATGCGAACGATGGCGGCGGATCGATTCGGATCCCCGCGGCCGCCTGCGGCGTGGTCGGCCTGAAGCCCACGCGCGGGCGGGTCCCGATTAGCAGTCACATGACCGAGATTTCCAACTTCCTGATCGCCGAAGGGGTCGTGACCCGATCGGTGCGCGACACCGCCGCGGTGCTCGACGTCATCGGCGCGCCCCGGCCCGGCGCGCCGACCCAACCCGCATCGCCGTCGCGTCCTTGGCGCGAAAGCATGCACACCGCCACCGGTCCGCTGCGGATCGGCTTCCTCGCCGACACGCCGACCGACCCCGGCACCCTCGCACCCGAATGCGCGGGCGCCGTCGAACGGACCGCCGCGCTGCTCCACGACCTCGGCCATCACGTGGAGGCCGGGTACCCGAGCGCCTGGTCGAACCCCGACGCGGGACGCCGGTTCAGCGCGGTGTGGGCTGCGGATTGCGCGTACGCCGTGGACGACTGGTCGGAGCGGGTCGGCCAACCGGTCACCGAAGACGACGTCGAAGCGCTCACGTGGCGGCTCGCCGCAATGGGCCGGAAGGTCACCGGACCGCAGTTCATCGCAACCGTGGCCGACGCGTTGACCGAATCCGAACGCACCGGCCAATGGTGGCGCCCCGATCCCGCGGCCGGTGACGGCTTCGACCTGCTGCTCACACCGACGCTCGGCGAGCCACCGGTCCCCCACGGCACATTCGCGTCACCACGCGAGAAGCCGCTCGCGGGATTCGTTCGGGCCGGTTCGTTCGTCCCGTTCACCACGCAGGCCAATGTGTCCGGCCAACCCGCGATCAGTCTCCCGATGCACTGGACGGCGGACGGCCTGCCCGTCGGCATCCAGCTCATGGCCGCGTTCGGCCGGGAGGACCTGCTCCTCCAGGTGGCCGCCCAGCTCGAGGCTGCGGCACCATGGGCCGATCTCGTTCCCCCCATCCACGCCTGACGGCTCGTTCTCCGGAGGTCCCGTGACCGATTCCACCGACTTGGCGGCGCTCGACGCCACCGCGCAGGCCGCGCTGATCGCGTCCGGCGAGGTGAGTGCCGCGGAGATGGTCGACGCCGCCATCGCGCGCGTCGAGAAGGTGAACCCGGATCTCAATGCCGTGATCCACCGCCTCGATGAGCGCGCACGAGACCGAGCCGCGCGTCCGTTGACCGGTCCGTTCGCCGGCGTGCCCATGGTGGTGAAGGACCTCGACGGCGAACTCGCCGGCGCGCCGTTGCATCTCGGCAACAAGCTGCTCAAGGAGATCGGGCACGTCGCGAAGGAGAACTCGTACCAGTTCGACAAGTTCGAGCAGGCCGGATTCGTGATCATCGGAAAGACGAACACACCAGAGTTCGGACTGCAGGTCACGACCGAACCGCACGCATACGGCGCCACCCGCAACCCCTGGAATCCGAACCACAGCACCGGCGGATCGAGTGGTGGATCGGCCGCCGCAGTTGCGTCGGGGATGACCGCGGTCGGTCACGCAGGCGACGGCGGCGGGTCGATCCGAGTGCCGTCGAGCGAGTGCGGACTCGTCGGGTTGAAGCCGTCGCGCGGGCGCGTGTCAGTCGGCCCGCAGGACGGTGAGGTGTGGAACGGTCTCGTGGCCCGGCATGTGGTCACTCGATCCGTGCGGGACTCCGCCGCGGTCCTCGACGCCGTCGCCGGCCCGATGCCCGGCGATCCCTACACCGCGCCGCCACCCTCCCGCCCGTTCCTCGCGGAGGTCGGCGCTGATGTCGAACCCCTCCGCATCGGGCTCCGCACGGCTGCGCCCGGCGGGATCTGCGACGTGGACCCCGAATGTGTGGCCGCGGCGGAGGCAGTCGCCCGCACGTTGGAGTCATTGGGCCACACCGTGGAGATCGCAGCTCCGGACGCGCTCGACGACGGTGAGTTGATTGGCGCGTTCCTCGGAGTCGTCGCGGCGAACACACTCGGGCTGGTCGACGACCTCAGCCGCATGGCTGGTCGTCCGGTGACCGAGGCCGACGTCGAGCCCGGGACGTGGGCGCTCGCCGAAGCCGGCCGCGCGGTCTCCGCGCTCGAATACATGCAAGTGATCTCGACCGCGCACGCGTGGACGCGGCGAATGTTGTCGTGGTGGCACAGCGGGTACGACCTCTTGCTCACCCCGACGCTCGCCGCACTTCCACCCGAGATCGGCGTGCTGAACCCCGTCGACGGCGACCCGGCGATGGCCACCATCCTCCAGACGCCGTACGCGATCTTCGCCGCCGGGTTCAACGTCTCCGGTCAGCCGGCGATCTCGTTGCCGCTCGCGATGAGCGAGTCGGGCCTGCCGATCGGCGTGCAGCTCGTCGGCGCTGCGCATCGGGAAGACCTGCTGGTGCGGGTCGCAACGCAGCTGGAGGTCGCGATGCCGTGGGCCGATCGCCGGCCCGGAATCTTCGCGAGCTGAGGAGCCGTTCAATGCCCGATCCCTTTGCGCAGTTGGACGCCACGGCCCAGGCCGAACTCGTCCGTACGGGTGAGGTATCACCGGCCGACCTCGTGGACGCCGCGATTGCCCGCATCGAGAGCCTCGACCCGGAGCTCCACGCGTTCACCACCACCCGATTCGAACGGGCCCAGAGTGAAGCTGCGAGCGAGCTGCCCGACGGACCGTTTCGCGGCGTGCCGTTCGCGCTGAAGGATCTCAGCTGCACCCTCGTCGACGAGCCCGCGTACGACGGCGTGCCGGTCCTCAAACACGAGGATTGGCGTGCGCCGGTGACGAGCAATCTCGCGGCGCGATTCCGCGCTGCGGGGCTCGTAATCGTCGGGAGGACGAGTTCGCCGGAACTCGGCATCATGCCCACCACCGAGCCACTCGCCTACGGACCGACGCACAACCCGTGGGATGTCACCCGTACCCCAGGCGGGTCCTCCGGCGGTTCGGCGGCCGCAGTCGCCGCCGGCCTGGTCCCGTTCGCGCACGCATCCGACGGTGGCGGTTCGATCCGCATCCCCGCATCGTGCTGTGGACTCGTCGGACTCAAGACGTCGCGGGGCCGTACGTCGGTCGGTCCTACGAGTGACGAGATCGCGCGTCCGTTGTCGGTGCAGTTCGCACTCACCCGATCGGTTCGGGACGCGGCCGCATTGCTGGACGCCGTCGCCGGAAACGACGTCGGCGACCCGATCACGTTCGCACCGTCCACGAGCTCGTACGTCGATTCGCTGCGCGCGGCTGTCGCACCCTTGCGTATCGGGATGATGACCACGATGCCCGGCACCCCCGATGCCGCCGACCCTGAGTGCGTCGCCGCCACTGAAGCAACCGCGCGCGTTCTCGAAGCCTCCGGCCATCGGGTCGAGGTTGCGCATCCCGAAGCGTTCGACGAGACCGAACGCATGACCGCGTTCATCCCGATCTGGTCGGCGATGGCGACCTCGAACGTCATCGCCATCGAACGCAAGATCGGACGACCGGTCGTGCCCGGCGATGTGGAACCGCTGACCTGGTTGCTCGCGGAGAACGGACGATCGACGAACGGCGGTGAGCTGATGGACGCGATCGCCGCGATGGGTGCATTCAGCCGCCGGTTCCAACAGTGGTGGGCCGACGGTTGGGATCTCCTGCTCACCCCCACGCTCGGCGAGTTGCCGCCCGAACTCGGCGTGCTGCAGACCCCCGAGCAACCGCTCGTCGGCTTCGGCAAGGGCGGAACGTTCACGCCGTACACGCCCGTGACCAACCAGACCGGACAGCCGGCGATCTCGCTCCCGGTCGGGATGAGCGCGAGCGGTGTACCGATCGGCGCGCACCTCATCGCCGCCACCGGACGCGAGGACCTGCTCCTCTCGGTGGCGGCCCAGCTCGAGACCGCAAGGCCGTGGGCCGATCGGCGGCCGTCGGTTCATGCCTGACCGCTCCATCCGTCTCGGCGGCGGTCAGGGTTTCTACGGCGATTCACCGCGTGCGGTGCAAGGACTCCTCGACGCCGGGATCGACTACCTCTGTCTCGAGGCCCTCGCCGAGTTGACGCTCGCGATCCTGCAGAAGGATCGAGCGCGCGATGAGTCCCTCGGATACACACGCGACCTGCCGCGGTATCTCAGTGCGGCCATCCCGGCGGTGCTCGACGGCCGAACCAAGATTGTGACCAATGCCGGCGGCATCAACCCGCGCGCGGCAGCGCACGCTGCGGTCGAGACCGCGAAGCAGCTCGGCGTCTCCGGCCTGAAGATTGCGACCGTCCTCGGGGACGACCTGATGGCGCGTCTGCCGGACGTGCAGGCCTCCACCGAGTCGATGCTGGCGAACGTCGAAACCGGCGCTGCGTTCTCCTCGATGGGCGGCGACGCACTGTTTTTCTCCGCCTACCTCGGCGCGTTCCCGATCGCGGAGGCCTTCGCGCAGGGCGCGGACATCGTGATCACCGGGCGAGTCGCGGACGCAGCGTTGTTCCTCGGTCCGCTGATCTACGAGTTCGGTTGGGCGCGCGACGACTGGGATCGGTTGGCGGCGGGGGTCCTCGTCGGTCATCTCCTCGAGTGTTCCGGCCAGGTTGCCGGTGGGAACTTCAGTGGCGAGTGGTGGACGGTGCCGGAGCCGTGGAAGCTGCCGTATCCCATCGCCGAGGTGACGGCCGACGGCACCGCGATCATCACGAAACCTGCTGCTTCCGGAGGCCGGGTCGACGTCGACACCGTGCGCCACCAGCTGCTCTACGAAGTACACGATCCTGCGGCGTACCTCTCGCCGGATGTGGTGGCGGACTTCACGTCCGCGCTGCTCACCGATCTTGGCGACGATCGGGTCGAGGTACGGGACGTACGCGGGTTGCCGGCCACCGATACGTACAAGGCACTGCTCGCGTATCCGGCGGGCTGGTCCGGCGAGACCCGCATCGCGTTCTCGTGGCCCGACGCAGAAGAGAAGGCGCGTGCGCTCACCGCGATCTTCATGAAGCGCGTCGAGCTCACGGGGCTCACCGTCGACGAGTGGGAAGTGGAGTTCTGGGGCGTGAACGCGCTCGGCGGCGACACCGTACCGGCGACCGACGTCGAAGCGCCTGAGGTGGTGGCGCGCGTTGCGTGGCGCTGCGGGGATCAACGCACCGCGGCAGCGGTCGGTCGTGAACTCGTTCCCCTCGCACTCGGCGGCCCACCGGCCGGGATGACCGGCATCGGCCGCGGCGGCACCGGGCCGTCGGAACTCCTCGGCATCTGGCCGACGCTCGTGGACAAGACGCTCGTGGATCCCGGTGTCACCGTCACCCTGGAGACGATCTGATGATTGCGAGCTGGCCATGACACTCACCGAGCGAAGCGAGCAGCTCGGAAGCATCCCGACCGGGCACGCGCTTTTCAACCACGGAGCGAACGAGCCGAAATGATGCGGATTCAGCTTCGAGACTTCTGTGGCTATCGGGCTGGCGACAAGGGGGACACGTCCGATGTTGCGCTGTTCGCCTACGACGACGCGGGTTACGAAATCATCGTTCGCGAGGTGACGGCCGAACGGGTCAAGGCTCACTTCGGGTCGCTCGCGCGCGGCGAGGTCATCCGTTACGAAGCCGCCAACGTGCGCGCTCTGAACTTCGTGCTCCGAGGCGCGCTCGGTGGCGGCGGGCCGCGATCGTTGCGCTCGGACAATCTCGGGAAATCCCTCGGCGGTGCGTTGGTCCGCATGGAGATCGACGTCCCCGACGGGTTCGCGACCCCTGCTCGCCGACCCCGTCCGGATGTCGGCTGGGCCGACGCGATTGTCGCCGCCCGCACCCGCTGACCTGCTGGGCGTCCGGCCGCATCACTGCCCGCGGACCCACGCGTCCGCAGACGAGTCGCCACCGACCGTCGTGATTACGACCCTGCTCCCGCGCACCGCCACGAACATCGTCGCTCATTTTCCGGAATTCCCGTTACCTATACACCCGTATAGCTAACCCGAATTTCGAAAATCGACTCAGTGCACTAGATGTACGCGGCCGTCACGAGCATGGCGGCGAATACCTCCGACGGGTCAACCGAATCCATCCAGAGCGGCTCTGCAACCCGACGGCGAAGGCGCCGACGCTCGCCACCTGCTGCTCGTATGTCACCGGACCCCGCCGAGGCCCGGCCAGAGGATCAGGCAGGTTCGAGAATGGACTCTGAGCGTCTGCCACGCCGCCAAGGCGACGCCTGCGGTAGGCGGCGACTCTCCTGGCAGACCGCCCATGGTGCGCTCGTGTCCCCCGTTCCCGAATCGCATTTGGGATCTGCGTCACGCCCCGCGTGACGTCCATCCCAATCGCGGACAACCAATCCACCGCGCACCCAAGCGTCACGTCAGTCGGTACCGCCTGAGCGCAGCAACACCCGCGAGTACGGGCTCTTTGAACCCCTGGAAC
The DNA here is from genome assembly GCA_031363005.1 of Acidimicrobiia bacterium. Classification (GTDB taxonomy): domain Bacteria; phylum Actinomycetota; class Acidimicrobiia; order IMCC26256; family JAENVU01; genus JAENVU01. Next base: position 11,445 of record JANLTQ010000058.1, read on the forward strand.
CGCGTCGCGTTACCGTCGCGGGGTGGGAAAGGGACCAGCGCCGAAGCCGTCGGATGCAGCCACGCTCGCGCCATTCTCCGCACCGGTGCGGGAGTGGTTCACCACCACGTTCGGCTCCCCGACCGACGCCCAGGCACGCGGTTGGCCTGCGATTGCGGCCGGCGATCACACGCTGATCCTCGCCCCGACCGGATCCGGCAAGACGCTCGCCGCGTTCCTGTGGGCCATCGACCAACTCGCCACCGAACCCGTTCCGCCAAAGGCCGAGCGCACGCGGGTGCTGTACCTCTCGCCGATCAAAGCCCTCGCGGTCGACGTCGAGAAGAACCTGCGCGCGCCGCTCGCCGGCGCCACGCTCGCGGCCGAACGGTTGGGCACCAAGCTCCACACCCCTACCGTCGGGATCCGCAGCGGCGACACTCCGGCGAAGGAACGCGCGTCACTGCGCCGCAACCCGCCGGACATTCTCATCACCACCCCGGAGTCGCTCTACCTCATGCTCACCTCGGGCGCGCGTGAGACCCTGCGTGACGTTCGGTGGGTCATCGTCGACGAGATCCACGCCGTCGCCGGCACGAAGCGTGGCGCGCACCTTGCGCTCTCCCTCGAACGCCTCGACGCCATTTCGAAGCAGCCACCGCAACGGATCGGCCTCTCCGCCACCCAACGTCCGCTCGATGAGATCGCGCGGTTCCTCGGCGGCCGGAACGAGCGCGGACTGCGACCGGTCACGGTTGTCGATGCGGGTACTCGCAAGCAGTTGGACATTGAAGTCATCGTGCCCGTCGAGGACATGGGCGCGATGGGCACGCGCATCGAAGACCCCAACAATCCGCTTGACGGCGAGGCCCGTTCCAGCATCTGGCCGCACGTCCATCCGCGCATCCTCGAACTCATTCGGGCGCATCACACCACGCTGATCTTCTGCAACGCCCGCCGGCTCGCAGAACGGCTCGCGGCGCGGCTCAACGAACTCGCGGGCGAAGAACTCGTGAAGGCCCATCACGGCTCCCTGGCGCGCGACCAGCGGCTCATGGTCGAAGACGAGCTCAAGACCGGCCGCCTCCGCGCGCTCGTCGCCACGAGCAGCCTCGAACTCGGTATCGACATGGGGACCGTCGACCTCGTGATCCAGGTGGAATCGCCGGGCGCGGTGAGTCGCGGCCTGCAGCGCATCGGTCGCGCCGGTCACCAGGTGGGCGAGCCGAGCACCGGCAAGATCTTCCCGAAGTATCGGGGGGACCTGCTCGAGATCGCGGTCGTGGTGGAGAGCATGCAGTCCGGCTCCATCGAGTCCACCCACATCGTCCGCAACGCACTCGACGTGCTCGCCCAACAGATCGTGGCCATGGCCGCGGTCGACGAGTGGCAGGTCGAGGACCTCATGGCCCTCGTCCGCCGCACCGCCAACTACGCGGACCTCTCGAACGACGCGTTCATCGCGGTGTTGGACCTGCTCTCGGGCCGCTATCCGTCGGACGAGTTCGCCGGTCTCCGGCCGCGCATCGTCTGGGATCGCATCGCAGGAACCGTCCGCGCCCGTGACGGTGCCGGGCGGATCGCGATCACCAACGGCGGGACGATCCCTGACCGCGGCCTCTTCGGCGTGTTTCTCCCCGAGGGAACACGCGTCGGTGAGCTCGACGAAGAGATGGTCTACGAGAGCCGGCCCGGCGAGACGTTCGTGCTCGGCGCGAGCACCTGGCGGATCGATCAGATCACCCACGACCGCGTCATCGTCATTCCTGCGCCGGGTGAGCCCGGGAAGATGCCGTTCTGGCACGGCGACCAGCCCGGCCGACCGATCGAACTCGGCCGGGCCATCGGTGCGTTCACCCGTGAGCTCCGAGCGCGGACACCAAAGGATGCGTTCGCCCATCTGCGTGCCACCAGCGCGCTCGACGAGCTCGCGGCGAACAACCTCATCGCCTATCTCGACGAGCAGGTGGAGGCGACGGGTGTACTCCCCGACGACCGCACGATCGTCGTCGAACGCTTCCCCGACGAGCTCGGCGACTGGCGAGTCTGCATCCTCAGCCCGTTCGGTGCTCGCGTGCACGCACCGTGGGGCATGGCTCTACGCGCGCTTCTCACCGAACGCCTCGGCATGGACGTCCAGGTCCTCTGGTCCGACGACGGCATCGTCCTTCGGCTGCCGGACGCGATCGAACACTTCCCGATCGAAGACCTCGCCCTCGATCCGGACGCGGTGGAAGACCTCGTGGTCGACGCGCTCCCCAACTCATCACTCTTCGGTGCCCGCTTCCGAGAAGCGTCGGCCCGCGCCCTGCTCCTGCCGAAACGACGGCCGGGTGAACGCACCCCGCTGTGGCAGCAACGTCAACGCGCCGCGGGTCTGCTCGAAGTGGCGTCACACCACCCGAGCTTTCCGATGATCCTCGAGGCCACGCGCGAGTGCCTGCAGGAAGTCTTCGATCTGCCGGCGCTCCTCGAGGTCTTGCGCGATCTGCGCTCCCGCAAGATCCGCATGGTCACGGTCGACAGCAAGAAGGCATCGCCCTTCGCTCAGTCGCTGCTGTTCTCGTGGATCGCCACGTTCATGTACGAGGGCGATGCGCCCCTTGCCGAGCGGCGGGCCGCCGCCCTCTCGCTCGACCGCGATCTCCTGCGGGAACTGCTCGGCACCGACGAGTTGCGTGAACTGCTCGACGCAGAAGCGCTCGGTGAACTCGAACTCGAACTGCAACGGCTCACTACCTCGGCCCGCGAACGCATCCGAACGCTCGACGATCTTCACGATCTGTTGCGAGACCTCGGCGACCTGTCCGAGGCCGAGCTGGCCGCGCGTAGCGGCCTCGCCGTCGAACCACTGCTGACCGAGCTCCGACGGGACCGGCGCGTCATCGACATCGCACTTGCAGGTGAGACCCGCGTCATTGCTGCGGAGGATGCGGCTCGCTACCGGGACGCGTTCGGATGTGCGCTGCCATCCGGCCTCCCGGCCGCGTTCACCGAGTCGCAACCGGAGCCATTACTCGAACTCGTCGCGCGTTTCGCCCGCACCCACGGACCCTTCGTCACCCAGGAACTCGCGCAGCGATTTGGCCAAGCACCCGAGCGATTGGTCGATGCGCTCCGTAGGTTGGAAGCCGCCGACCGCGTGGTGCGGGGCGAGTTCCGCCCCGACGGCCACGAGCGCGAGTGGTGTGACACCACCGTGCTTCAGCGTCTGCGCCGGCGCAGCCTGGCCAAACTCCGTCATGAGGTGGAGCCCGTCGACCCCGAGGTGTTCGCTCGCTTCCTGCCGGCGTGGCACTCGATCGACTCGCCTCGCCACGGTGTGGACGCACTGCTCGATGCGCTCGGGCTGTTGCAAGGTGCACCGGTGCCCGCGTCGACCCTCGAACTCGATGTCCTGCCGAGCCGCGTCAGCGGGTATCGACCCGATCAGCTCGACGAGCTGATGAGCAGCGGCGATCTGATCTGGGCCGGCGCCGGACCAATCGGCCCGCGTGACGGCCGCGTGGTGCTCGCGTTCCGTGACCGCGCCCCGCTGTTGCTGCCGCCGGCGTTGGATCGGCCCGAGGGGTATTTGCAGGATGCACTCGTCGAACACCTCGGTCGCGCCGGTGCCTCCTTCTGGCCGGACCTGCTCGCGGCCGCAGGGAACGCGCCGGAGGCCGAAGTCCTCGCCGCGCTCTGGGATCTCGTGTGGGCGGGCTACGTCACCAACGACAGCCTGGCGCCCCTGCGCGCGCAGCTCGGGCGCGGTGCTCGCCGCAAGGCTGGACCACGCGGTGCGCGACCCCGACCCGGCGGACTGCGGCGGGTCGGTCCGCCTGCGGGCGCCGGCCGGTGGTCGCTCGTGCGTCCGGTCGCAACGGCAGGCCTCGGCTCCGAGGTCGGGGCGAGCGGTGCCGCGCCCGTCCACGCCGGCCCGTCGCCAACGGAGCGGGCCCACGCGCTCGCGAACCAACTCCTGGAACGGCACGGAGTGGTGACGCGCGAAGCGGTGCGGGCGGAAGGAATCTTCGGCGGGTACGCGGCGGTCTACCCGGTCTTGCGCGCGCTCGAGGAAAGTGGACGCGTTCGCCGCGGCTACTTCATCTCCGGTCTCGGCGCGGCGCAGTTCGCGCTCCCCGGAGCTGTCGACCGCCTCCGCAGTTTCCGCACCGGCGACCCCGAGGCCGAACCGAGAGCCATGGCGGCGACCGATCCGGCCCAGCCCTACGGCGCCGCCCTGGCCTGGCCGGAGAGCACGGGGCGACCGAGCCGTGCCGCGGGCGCGTACGTGGTGATCGTCGACGGCGAGTTGCATGCCTACCTCGAACGCGGCGCTCGCACGCTCACCACCTTCGGCGACTCCGACGCGTGGGCACCGGCGCTCGTCCGGCTCGTGAAAGACGGACACCTGCGCAAGATCGAGATCACCCAGATCGACGGCGTCGCCGTCCGTGAACACGCCGCCGCCGAGGCCCTCCGCGCCGCCGGCGCTCGCGACACCCCACGCGGCCTCGTCATCCGCGACTGACGACCGGACGACGAAGGGGAGACATGGCGTACGACCTGGTGATCGTGGGGATGGGTTCGGGCGGGATCGTGGCCGCCGAGTTCGCGGCCACCCTCGGCGTGAACGTGGCGGTCGTCGAGCGGGGCCGGGTGGGCGGAGATTGTCTCTGGACCGGTTGCGTTCCGTCGAAGGCGCTCCTCGCCGCGGCCAAGGTCGCGCACCACGTCCGGACGGCCGGCGAGTTCGGCATCACCGTCGCCGAACCAGAGGTCGACCACGCCGCGGTGTGGGGGCGCATCCGCGCGGTACAGGCTGACATCGCGGCCACCGACGACGATCCCGACCGCTTCCGAGCAATGGGCATCGACATCATCGTCGGGAATGCTCGGCTCACCGGCCCGAACACGATCGACGTCGACGGCCGCACGGTGGAGACCCACTACGTGTTACTCGCCACCGGCAGCCGGCCGGCCGTTCCAAACATCCCGGGCCTGGCCGACGCGGGCTATCTCACGTCCGAGAACCTCTTCGAGCTCACCGAGCCGCCGACGAGTTTCGTGAACATCGGCGGCGGCCCGATCGCGGTGGAGATGGTCCAGGGTTTCACCCGGCTCGGGATCCCGACCACCCTGTTGCAGAAGGGACCGCGGATCC
>JANLTQ010000075.1:0-3032 GCA_031363005.1 Acidimicrobiia bacterium
CTTGACGATCCCCGGCTGGGCGCGGCGCTCCCAGCCATGTGGGCGGGCGTGATCGCGCGCGAAGTGGAGCGGTGGAGCGAGACGATCGGCCGCACGATCGACGTCGGCGAGCTGGAACCGCTGAATCAAACGTTGGTGGGAATGTCCGCCGGTGTGTCCGCCACGAACTACTTGGCGGCGGTCGAGGGGATGACCGGGTGGGCCCGTGGCGTTGCCGCGTGGTTCGCCGACTTCGACGTGATGATCCTCCCGACCGTCCCGGAGCCGCCCTTCGAACTCGGACGCTTCGCGGGCGGCCACGGCGATCCCTTCCTCCAGCTGCTGGACTCGGGCGCGCTTATCACCTACACGCTGCCGTTCAACGCGACCGGACAACCCGCGATCTCACTCCCGCTCGGCATGAGCACCGACGGGCTCCCGATCGGGGTACAGCTCGCCGCGCCGTTCGGCCGCGAAGACGTGTTGGTGCGGCTCGCATCCCAGATCGAGGCGGCGGCGCCGTGGGCGGACCGTCGCCCGCCGGTACGCGCCGACTGACCGAGGTCGAGCCCCGAGCCTCGGCGTCGCCCGGCCGCCGGGGCGCGCTGCCGGGGTTGCTCAGGTCGCCATTCCCAGTCGGAGACCTACGCGCAGTTCGTGCACACGCCGATGAGATCGATGACATGGCGCTCGATCCGGAATCCAGTGCGCCGCACCACCCGTCGACTCGCGTCCCGCACGGCTTCTTCGAGCTTCACCGAGGCCTCGAAATCTTCGACGGCCCCACAGCGTGAGCACACGACGTGATGGTGGTGGTGCTCCGTGAGGTCTTCGGCGAGTTCGTAGTGGGCGAAGTCGCCCGCGGTGACGACGCGATGGACCACGCCGAGTTCCTCGAGCTTGGTCAGATTCCGATAGATCGAGCTGACCGCGAGTTCGGGGTCGGCGTCGCCGATTTCCGGGATCGTCAACGGTTTGACCGCGGCCGCGAGCACTGCGATGAGACGTTCACGGTGGTTGGTCAACCGTTGGTCGGAGTGTGCAAGGCGGGCACGCACTCGTTCGCGCAGATCCGCGTCGATGCGCGGTTCATCACGAGTTCGCCGGACAGATTCGGATCGGCGGCGCGGCGTTGTCGTCATGGACGCTCACGCGGGCCCACGGGGAGTTGGATCATCTGCCGAGTGGTCTCAGGAAGGTCGAATGTGATGACTTCACCCTAGCTGTTTGTCGGCGTAGATGAGAATGACTATCATCCTCATCAATGACGCGCCGGAAACTGCACAGTGGGTTTCGAAACCGCGACCGAGCGATGGCATCGGCGGCGGCGGTGACTGCGATGGTCTTGACGGCGTGCGGCGCTTCGAGTGGAACATCCAGCACGGCGAAGGGTGCCTGTCCCGTGGCGGCCGTGCCGGTGGTGGTGAGTGTGGACCAGTGGGGCGACATCGTGAAACAGCTCGCCGGTGACTGTGGCGCCGTGACGACGATCTTCAAGAGCTCCGCCGCGGATCCTCACGACTACGAACCGACACCGGCGGACATCGCGAAGTTCACCGGAGCGAAACTCGTCGTGATCAACGGGCTGGACTACGACCCGTGGGCGGACAAGGCAGTGGCGACCCTGGACCGGAAGCCAACGGTGGTGGACGCCGGCAAGGTCGTGGCGCGCTACCGCGGCGACAACCCACACATCTGGTACGGGCCGGGCGACGTGTACCAGCTCGCCGACGTCGTGACCGCGAAGCTGAAGGTTCTGCTCCCCAAGGGTGCCGCCTACTTCGAGCAACGTCATCGCGCGTGGCGCACTTCGATGCGACCCTACGACGGCGAAATTGCGAAGATCAAACGGGTGGCTTCGGGAACGACCTTCGTTGCGACCGAAGGAGTTTTCAGCTACATGGCGAAAGCGCTTGGGCTGAAGGACACGACGCCCCGGGGTTTTGCCACCGCCACCGCCAACGAGTCCGACCCTTCACCAGGTGATCTGCACGCGTTCGAACGTGCGCTCGAGAGCGGTGCGGCCGACGTGTTGATCGCCAACACCCAGACCCAGGGCGCGATCGCATCGCAGGTTCGGAACACGGCCAAGAGTGCGTCGGTGCCGATCGTGAATGTGACCGAGAGCGTCCCACCGGGTTTCTCGACGTTCGAGGCGTGGCAGGTCAGCCAGCTCAGAGCTCTCGCGCGGGCGCTCGCCCGGTGACGACGGCGTGCACGCTCGACGGCGTGAGTGCGGCTCGTGGCGGCGATCGCATTTGGACGGACGGCTCGTTTTCAGTCGGCATGGGAGCCGTCGTCGGGGTGATCGGCCCGAACGGTTCTGGCAAGACCACGTTGCTCCAGATGATGCTCGGGCTGCTTCCGGTGGCATCCGGAACGCTGACGGTGCTCGGCGAACCGCCGCACCGTGGCAACCCACGAATCGGCTACGTCCCCCAGAACTACACGGCGGAAATCGGCGAGTCGATCCGGTGTCGCGATCTCGTCACTCTCGGACGGACCGGCACGCGATGGGGCGTCGGCGGACGATCAGGCGCAGACCGGGCCAGCGTCGACGCCGCGCTCGCGGCGGTCTCGGCCCAGGGCTTCGCGGACCGGCGCCTGTCACAGATCTCCGGGGGCCAGCAGCAACGGGTGGCGATTGCGCAGGCGTTGGTCGGCGATCCCGCCCTCTTGCTGCTCGACGAGCCGCTTGCCAACCTCGATGTTCGCAATCAGCACGAGATCGTCGAGTTGCTCCGGGATCTGCGCGCACAACGCGAGGTCACCATCTTCGTCGTGGTCCACGACCTCAATCCGTTGCTCTCGATCCTCGACGGCGCGATCTATCTTCTCGACGGTCACGCGCACTACGGCGCGATTGGGGACGTGGTCGACAGCGACCTGCTCACTCACCTCTATGACACCCCGATCAAGGTCGTGCGCACGGCACAAGGCGACCTCTTCACCCGGAGCTGACCCCGATGGTCCACGTGCTTGCCGAGATCGGCTACCAATCGAACTGGATGGAGGTGCTGCGCGCGGGCTTCATGCGCAACGCCTTCCTCGGC
>JANLTQ010000095.1:0-10699 GCA_031363005.1 Acidimicrobiia bacterium
GTGGTTGAAAAGCGCGTGCTGGGTCGGGATGCTCCCGAGCTGCTGCGCTGCGGCTCGGTCTCGGTGTGGCGTGAAGTGGAATTCAGGCCCGTGCGGCGACGTTGCGGCAGGCGTCCATCATCGGTTGCGCGAAGGTGGAGCGGGAACAGGCGAAGTGACCGTGGTCGTGGTCGACGACGTGGGCGCGTCGGATCATCGTTGCGAGTTGGGTCTGCTGCTCCGGCGCGACCAGGCGATCGCGGTTGGTCCGTAACACCGCAGTCGGTACATCGATGTCGCCGATCCACGCACGTGAATCGAACCGCCCGATGCTTCGCGCCGCCTCGGTGAGCATGCGAATGTCGTGACGGCGCATCTCGTCGGCCGCCCATTCGAGAAAGCCGGCCGGCCGGTGTGCGTTCACCCGTCGCAATAGGCCCGCACCTGCGGCCGGAACCGCCGCCAACTGCCCGGTCACTCGCGCGAGACCCGAGACTGCGCCCAGGTACGCGTCGGTGAGCCGCCGCGTCCCGACGTCGAACTGCGGAGCCGTTGCGCAGAACACCAGACCGGACACTTTCTCGGGGTGGCGATGCCAGAGCAGCTGCGCAACCGGTCCACCCATGGAATAGCCGGCGGCGATCACGGGTCCGGTGTCGAGTTCGTCGATGAGTGCCGCGATGTCATCAGCGCAGTCGGCGAGACGCATTCCCCGCCGTGACCGCACGCCTCGCGCGTGGCCGCGCAGATCGGGCGCGATCACCCGGAACTCTTTGCTCAGAGCGTCGAAGGTGCGAAACCAGTTGAGGCCGCCGCTGGCGAGGTACCCGTGGAGCAGAACCAGCGTGGGCGCGCCGGGAGGGCCGGCGACCTCGCGGACGAAGGTGGTGCCCCGGCCTGGGAGAGCAACTCGGCGACCAAGGGGAACGGCCGGGCCGAGGCGGCCGTCGGCGCGGACGACCGATTCCGGCACTCGATCACCCACGACCAAGCGGAGTACGTCCGTTGCAGTTGGTTGCATGTGAGCCTCCCCAAGCCGTCACAGCGAACACCATGGTGCCACGCTTTCGAGGACCCTCCTGCCCAATCCGGTGCCGATCTAACCTCCGACGATGCCTGAGACCGTGGAATTCAAGAGCAATGGTGGAACCGCATCCGGATATTTGGTGCGCCCGGAAAGTGGCCACGGACCCGGAATCCTGGTCGTCCAGGAGTGGTGGGGACTGAACCCCGGGATCAAAGAGATGGCCGAGCGGCTCGCGGCGGGCGGGTTCACGGCCCTGGTTCCGGACCTCTACCACGGCGAGATCGCCGGCCACGACGAGATGGACAAGGCCGCCTCGTTGATGACCACGCTGCCGCCGGATCGCGCGGCACGGGACATGAGCGGCGCCGTCGATTTCCTCGTGCACGATGAAGGCGCCACGGGTGAGAAGGTCGGGGTGGTCGGCTTCTGCATGGGCGGCATGCTGTCGTTGATCATCGCCGCCAACCGCGGTGATGTGGTCGCCGCCGCGGTTCCCTTCTACGGCTTCCCGCAGGGAGATTCGGAACCGGACTGGTCACGTCTGACCGCCGTCGTGCGTGGTCACATGGCCGAGAACGATGACTTCTTCCCACCGGCGGCGGCGCAGGCGCTCGAGTCGAAGTTGCAGGATCTCGGGAAGGACGTGGCCTTCACCGTCTACCCCGGAACCGGTCACGCGTTCATGGGCCCGGCTGATGCGTTCGGCACTCTCGACACCGATCTGGCGTCCGAGATCTGGCCCGGGGTGATCGAGTTCCTGCACGACCAGCTCGGCTGAACGAGCGAACGCTGGCGCGTTCGATCGGAATGGTCAGTGGTGGAGCACCTTGTCGAAGAACTGCCGAGTGCGTTCCTCGCGAGGTGCGTCGAAGATCTGGCTCGGGACGCCTTGCTCGACGATTCGTCCATGATCCATGACGACGAGGTGCTGTGCCGCGGCTCGTGCGAAGCCCATCTCGTGCGTCACGACAACCATGGTCATCCCGGCCTCTGCGAGTTCGAGCATGACGTCGAGCACTTCCTTGATCATCTCGGGATCGAGCGCGCTCGTGGGCTCATCGAACAGCATCAGCTTGGGATTCATCGCAAGTGACCGAGCGATCGCCACGCGCTGTTGCTGGCCGCCCGAGAGCTCGCGCGGCGCGCTGTCGGCCTTCTCAGGGATGCCCACTCGCTCGAGTTGTTCGCGTGCGATTCGCTCGGCGTCCTGCTTCGACCGTTTGCGGACGACGCGCTGGGCCAGAGTGACGTTCTCGAGTACCGACAGGTGTTGAAAGAGGTTGAAGCTCTGGAACACCATGCCGACTTCCTCGCGGATCGCGTCGAGGTCGCTGGACTTGGCGGTCAACGTGCGGCCCTCGACGGTGACCGAACCGCCGGTGGGAATCTCGAGCCCGTTGATGCAACGCAACACGGTGCTCTTGCCCGAGCCTGACGGGCCGACGAGCGCAATCACGTGACCGCGAGGAACGCGCAGGTCGACGCCGTCGACGGCGCGGACTCGGCCGCGTTCGAACACCTTGACGAGATCCTCGATGACCACGACGTCGGTGCTTGCGTCGTCCTCGAAATGACGATCGGTAGTGACGTCGATCGGTGGAAGGGAGTCAGTCATTTTCGAGACCTAGGTGCTTGCGGTACCAGCGCAGGAGCAGCGAGAGAATCAGCGTCATGCTCAGGTAGAAGAACGTCAGAACCAGGTAACCGGCGGGGTACTGGAACGTCGCCGCCGTGAAGATCTTGTTCTCCTGCGTGAGTTCGCGAATGCCCAAGACTGAGAGCAACGACGAGTCCTTGAGCATCGCAATGAGATCGTTCCCGATCGCCGGTGCCATGTTGCGGACGGCTTGCGGAAGCACGATGAGCCGCAGCGTCTGCCGATGGCTCAGTCCGACCGCGCGGCCCGCTTCGGTCTGACCGCGAGGCACCGACTCGATCCCGGCCCGGAAGACTTCGGCGAGGTACGCGCCGTAGATGAGTGCGAGGGCGATGGCGGCGCGCCAAAAGAAGTCGACGGACGAGTTGTCGAAGCCGAAGGCAGACGAGAGCTGGGGAACGATGACGAACGCGGTCATCGAGATGAGCACGAGGATCGGCACGCCTCGGACGAACTCGATGTACGTCACCGCGACGTTGCGGATGAATGGGTTCTTCGAGATGCGGCCTAATCCGGCGACGAGGCCGAGTCCCAGCGCCAGGACGAACCCAGTGATTGTCGCCCGGATTGTGGTCCAGATGCCCGGCGAAATCCGATCGAATGCATTGCCGTATTCGTCGTTGGTCAGGATGAGATATCCCATCCAGCCGAGTAGCCCCAGGATGATGACGAGCCAGTAGGGGAAATCCCGGGCGTTGAAACGCATGCGGTCTGACATCGGCGGAACGAGCGTCGTTCGTTCCGCTTCGGCCGCGCCGCCTGGCGTTGGGCTCATCGTTCCCTCCTCGAGCATCTTCTCGCCGACGCGAGATACGCCAGGCCGGAGCCTGGCGTATCTCGTGGATCTCGGATGTTCGAACGTCTCAGCCGGCGACCGGTGCCTGGAAGTCCGGTGCGAAGAACCGATCGTTTATCTTCTTGAGTTCCCCGCTGTTCTCCAGTTCGGTGAGGGCGAAGTTGACTGGGCCGACGAGGTCAGAGCCCTTCGGGTAGATGAACCCGAGGTCGTCCGAACTGATGCTTCCGGGAAGCAGTTCGAGCTTCTCTCGGTCCTGACCGACATAACCCTGGCCCGCGGTGTCGTCGATGATCACGGCGTCGACGTCGCTGTTCAACAGAGCCTGGGTGGCGAGTGCGAACGTTTCGAACCCGGAGACGCGATCGCCGCCGTATTCCTTCGCCGCAGTCTCGAAGTTGGTCGTGCCGGTCTGGGTGCCGACCTTGAACTTGCCGCTCTTGAAGTCCGCCAACGTTGCGAACCGCGTCTCACCCTTCTTCACCATGAGGCGCTGCTCGACCTTGATGTAGCCCTTGGAGAACGCCACCGCCTTGGCTCGGTCCGGCGTGATCGTGATGCCGTCGGCCGCCGCATCGAACTGCCCCGCTGATACCGCCTGGATCATGCCGTCGAACGCAGCCTCTTTGAATACCGGCTTGCAGTTGATCTTCTTGCAGATCGCGCGCCACGTGTCGTAGTCCCAGCCCTCGGCCTTGTTGGTGTCCTTGTTCACGTAGTTGAACGGCGGGTAGGCGTTCTCGACCGCAATGGTCACCGTCTTGCCGCCGAGATCGTTGGCCGTGGACCCACCACTGCTCGGCTTGCTGGCGCTGCTGCTGCCACAGGCGGTGAGGGCAACGCCGAGGGTGAGCGCCGCGACGGTGAGAATGCTTGAACGAAACCTCATTGATCCCTCCGGTATGAGTGAAGTGCGTGACCCTACCGTCGGGCTTGGTGGATTCCTAGGTGTCATCCGGAATCGAACGGCCGAATCTGGGCAAACTCCGCCGTGGCCCTCCGTCCTGGTGCGAACGATGCGGTCAGCGCACGCGGCGACTCCAGGAGCCGGGCCCGCAACTCGGCGCAGAAGGCCTTGCGCGCCTCGAGCTCGCCACCGACTGAACCCTTCCATTGACCGGCCGGGGTGCCGGAGCCGCGCCGGTACGCTTCCCCGCCCGGGGAGGGGCCGATGGTGGTGACGACAACCGAGGCTGACCGCGGACGCCTGACCTACCAACCGGCCCTGGACGGGTTGCGCGCCGTCGCGGTCATGGCCGTGGTGCTGTATCACCAACACGGTGGTCCGGGACTCGGGCCGATCGGGCGCGGCGGCTTCCTCGGGGTCGACGTGTTCTTCGTCTTGTCGGGCTACCTGATCACGGCTCTCCTGCTCGATGAGCACGCGCGGACCAGCACGATCGCGCTGGGTCGATTCTGGGCGCGGCGGGCCCGTCGTCTGTTTCCCGCGCTCCTCGTGCTGCTCGTACTCGCATCCGTGATCGGTGCGTTCCTGGATAGCGCGGCACGCCGACGCAGTTTCCTCGACGACCTTCCGTACGTGCTGGCGTACGTCCAGAACTGGCACATCGTGTTCGGGCACCCTTCGATCCACGCTTCGGTCGGTCACACGTGGTCCCTGGCGGTCGAGGAGCAGTTCTATCTGGTATGGCCGATCGTTCTCTTCGGTCTGATCACGTTGACGCGTCGGCGGCCGCGAGCGCTGGTGGGCATCGTCGCGGGCCTCGCAGCCGCGAGCGCGATCTGGTCCCGGTTCGGGGTGAACGACCTGCGTGCGTACTTCGGGACCGATGCGCGCGCGCACGAGCTGCTCGCTGGTGCCACCCTCGCCGTAGTCGGCGCACGCTTCGGTCGCGTCGTTCAGGAGCGAGCGGGTCGTTCGTGGAATCTTCTCGGAGTCGCGCTGCTCGGCGTGCTGGTGGCGCTGTTGTTGGGCGCGCCCGCAAACGCGATTGGGCACAACGGGGGTACCGCCGCCTTCGCCGTCTTGACCGCGTTGGTTATCGCGATCGCGGTACAGCCTGCGAGCACCGCCCGTTCGCTGCTCTCCACGCCAGTGTTGGTATGGCTCGGCCGGATCTCGTATGGCTTGTACCTGTTCCACTTTCCGGTGTTCCAATGGATTCGCCCCACGGTTGACGTCTCGGGGATCCCACTGTTGTTGATCCGCTCCTTCGTGACGTTGGTGATTGCCGTCGCGTCGTACGTGGTCGTGGAGCGACCGATTCGCAACGGTCGTCTCCCGTGGCGGGTCTCGGTACCGCTGGGGGCGGCGCTCGCGGCGGGCGTGCTCGCGTTCACATCTGCGACCGCAGTGGCCGAGCTGGCTCCGCCGAAGTCGAAAGTCCTTGGTTTCGCGTTGGCTCAGGCCGCGGCGAGTGCACCGGCGGGATCGACGCGGGTGCTGGTGATCGGTGGGAGCCGTGCGGCGCTGTTGAACCTCGATCGTCCCGGCGCCACTCGGGTCGGGCGGCTCTGGGTGATCGCGGTGGGAATGAATGGATGCGGTTTGACATCGCAGTCGCACGAGTGCCGCGCAGTCCCCGACGACGTTGGTGCGCTCGCCCGTGCATTCCGCGCTCCGATCGTGGTGCTGATGCCGGACGAGGGTGACGTGCTTGATGCCTCGGCCGCCAACGTGTCACCGTCTGAACAAGGCAGGACGACCGGCCGCCTCGACGCGATGCGTCGCGCCGTCGAAGGCCGCCAGGTCGGGATTCTGACCGTGCCCTGCCCGGCGGGGTCGACCGCCCGGACTGATGCGTTCAATCGCACCGTGATCAGTTGGGCCCGACGCCATCGGGTCGCGGTTCACCCTTCAGCCGCGGTGACGTGTCCCTCCGGCTCGGTGCCCATCGCTTCGGCCGCGGCCTTCCGCCAATCGATCGTCGAACTCATGGCGCAGATCGACCTTCGGAAGTAGTGCCACGGGTCGGGGACGTGACCTCGCCGCCGAGATCCGGATCGTCGAAGCACGGATCAGTCCAAGAAGGAGCAGGATTCCTCGTCGTCGCGGCCGGGCCCACCCCCGGACACGGTTTCGAGCCACCGGTCACCCAACGTGGTCGTGGTCCTTGCGGACTCCCGTCCCAGGTCTTACGGTCGCTACCACGCAACGCGCTCGGGCACGCTCGGGCACTGAAAATGGGGGATCTCGTGGACGTTCGTGGACAGCTGCATCGTCACCTCTTCGGGAGCCGAGCCCGGAAGCGTGGCTTTCTCATCTCGACCGGCGTCGTCACGACCGTCGGGACCGCGTTGCTCGTCGGACTCATGCCCGCGAGCGCGGACACCACCAACGGCGACCGCATTGCGTTCCCCGCGTCGGTCTGCACGGCGCTGCTCGCCGGTAGCCCGATCATCCAGCTCCAGGACCTCGCGGTCCAGGCCGTCGTGCCCAACACCGTCGCGACGAGCGCGCCGTACGCCTCCACGATCCCCGGTGGCACCGCGGAGCTGCCGGCCACCGGCGGTGGCTACCCGATCAACGAGTTGAAGAACATCGGGCAGATCTACCTCTTCCGCAGCAGCTCGGGAACCCCGCAAATCACCAACACCGTCGCGAACGGCGGTGCCACCAACAACGGCAACCCCGTGACCTTCACCACGTCGTTCACGAACCAGGGCACCACCATCCCCATCACTGCCGCGGCCTGGTCTTCCTCGCCCGGCGGCGTCATCACCTACACGACCGGATCCCCGCACGGCCTCGCGAAGAACCAGCTGGTCGATGAAACCGGATTCGGCAAGGCCGCGTACAACGCTTCCGGTGCCCTGGTCGGCAGTGTCCCGACGAGCACGACCTTCACGCGAACCGGCAAGGCACTCCCGATCGCGAACGCGGTGTGGACCGCGGGCAACAGCGGCGAGATCACCTTCACGACGTCGGTACGCCACGGTCTCGCCGTGGGCAACTTCGTCACGGCCACGGGCAACTCGCCAGCCCGTTACAACCGCAACGTGCAGGTCACGGCGATCCCGTCACCGACCTCGTTCGTGGTCCCTGGCGGCGCGACCGATCCCGGCCCCATTGTCACCAAGAACCAGGTCTGGACCCTCGGCAACCCCGGAGCCTCGGGAACGACGCTCGGGAGCGTGAGCACGCTCACGACTGCCGTGGCCACCACCGCTTCGGCCCAGCCCGGGTCGCTGACGGTGCCCGATGTGACGGTGTCGATGACCGCGCCGGCGACCAACGCGACCGTCACGAGCTACGGCGGTGCGGTCACGGTCACCGCGAACCTCCAGACCGGCGCTGGCCCGATCGATGCCGACACCGTGTGCGAGGTCCCGCACGCCACCCCGCAGGCCGACGGCATCTCCGCGACGCTCGTGGGGACGGGAGGACCGACGACGACATCGAACCCGATCTGCCGGCCACCGGACGTCTGTGCCACCACGACCACCACGCTGCCCGCGGCGCCCACCGTCACCAGCGTGACGCCGAACTCGGGGACAACCTCGGGAGGGACGAGCGTGACGATCGCCGGCACAAATCTCACCGGCGCGACCGCGGTCAGCTTCGGCGCGACCGCGGCGAGCACGTTCACGGTGAACAACGCGAACCAGATCACCGTGACCGCGCCCGCGCACGCGGCCGGCACGGTCGACGTCACCGCCATCACGCCGGGCGGTACCAGCGCGACCAATACGGGCGACCAGTACACCTACGTGGCCGGCCCCACGGTCACGAGCGTCACCCCGAGCTCGGGTCCGACCGCGGGCGGTACCTCGGTGACGATCGCCGGCACCGGGTTCACCGGCGCCACCGCGGTCAGCTTCGGCGGGACCGCGGCGAGCACGTTCACGGTGGACAACGCGAGTCAGATCACCGCGACCGCGCCTGCGCACGCGGCGGGGACGGTCGACGTCACGGTCACGACCCCGGCCGGGACGAGCCCGACCGGTGCAGCCGACCAGTACACCTACGTCGCTGCGCCGACCGTCACGAGCATCACTCCGAGCTCGGGCCCGACCGTGGGCGGCACCAGCGTGACCATCGCAGGCACGAACCTGACCGGCGCAAGCGCCGTGAGCTTCGGTGGGACCGCGGCGACCACGTTCACGGTGGACAACGCGAACCAGATCACCGCGACCGCGCCCGCCCACGCGGCCGGCGCAGTCGACGTGACGGTGACGACCGCCGGTGGTACGAGCGCGACGAACCTGGGTGACGCGTTCACGTACGTGGCCGCGCCGACGGTCACGAGCGTGACGCCGAGCTCGGGTCCGACGACGGGCGGGACGAGCGTGACGATCGCGGGGACGAACCTCACCGGCGCATCGGCAGTGAGCTTCGGTGGGACCGCGGCAACCACGTTCACGGTGGACAACGCGAACCAGATCACCGCGACCGCGCCCGCCCACGCGGCCGGCGCAGTCGACGTGACGGTGACGACCATCGGCGGGACGAGTGCGACGAGCGCGAACGACCAGTTCACCTACAACGCAGTGGCATCCGGCTGCGGCACGTCGTGCATCGTCGTGGGCGACAAGGCGATCCTCGAGACGAACGCGCTCACCAAGACGATCCAGATCCCGGTGACGCTCTCGCAGCCCGCGACCCAAGAGGTGACCGTGCATTACACGGTGACTGACGGTTCCGCGACCGGTGGCACCAAGGCCGACCCCGGTATCGACTACAAGCTCAAGTCCGGGACGCTGACCTTCAAACCGTCCATCAACACCGGCCTGACCCCGATCACCAAGACCATCGCGGTCACGGTCTTCGCCGACACCGGCACCGAGACGGACGAGACCGTGAAAGTCACGCTCGACACGCCCACCGGCGGTGGCTACATCATCGGCCCGGGTACCGGCACCGGAACCTGCGGCAGCACGTCGGGTTGCGCGACGGGGACGATCCTCAACGACGACGGCGGGCCCGCCGGGTTCACCCTCGGCGTCGGTGACGGCTCGATCTTCTCAGCCCGTAGCGGCAAACAGACCAACAAGCTCCCGGTCACGTTGTCGGAGAAGGCCACGACCACGGTCACGGTCGACTACGTGGTGCTGCCCGGTAGCGCGACGTGGAGCATGAAGTCGACCGAGGGCGGTGACTACGGCGGCAAGACGTCGGGGACGCTCACCTTCGCTCCCGGCCAGACGCTGAAGCAGATCGCGTCGCCGATCCATCCCGACGCCGTGGCCGAGGCCGACCAGAGCTACACCGTGGTTCTGTCGAACGTGAATGGGAACGGAACCGGCGTCAGCATCATCCGGGTGACCGGCACCGGGACGATCCTCGGCCTCACCTGATCCCGCGGGGTGCCGGTACCGCCGGCATCCCGTCGCCGGGCTCAGTGCCAGAGTTCGCGACCGAATCGGATCAGGGTAGGCAACAGCGCGCCGCGCTGCTGTAGAGCCACCGCCGGAATCCGCAACACGGCAGACAAGAAGAAGGGGCCACCGGGGATCACCAAACCGAGGTGCGACACGCACGCGTTTCTATCGTCTGGCCTCCCGTGCGGCAATCCCCGATGTGTCGCTCGGACACGACTCAGGAACGTGCCTCACTCGGCGTTCGGTGACAGGCGCTGGACCGGACTTGGGTGAGTTCTTCTTCGGCGCCACCCGGTGTCGCATGGAAGGCAGCAAGAGGGGTTGCTAGGGGACCGAACTGTTCTTGGTGTCGCAGTGTCGGGTCTGTCCCGCCGGGAATTGTCCGCCGTGCTCCAGGGCGGCGAACGGCCCACAACGATTGGGGACGATCCATACGTGCAGCATGGGCGTATTGCTGGCTTTCGACGTTCCCTGCGGACACGGGCCGTCCGGGGTCGTCACCCGCAAGATGACCTTCTGCTGCGGATTGTCAGTGAGACAGAGGTCGCTGTGTACGTGCCACTGGGTCAGCGAGCCACCGACATCGGGCACGTCGCCGAAGCTGCTCCCGAACGGCAGCGAGTACATCGCAGCGACCGCGATCTGTTGTCCGTCGCGGTGCTCGTACACGACCGACTCGGGTCGCATCGGGTCGAGGATGTGACCGTCGTCGATGTACGACCAGTTCACGTAGTGCTCGTCGATGGAAGCGGTGTCGCCGATCGAGCGATATCCGGCGGCGTAGGCCTGCGATGGTGATTGAAAGCGTTCGAGGCCGGCGATCGTCGACTCGAGGAGTCTCTCGGCCCGTTCGAGCTCCGCCGGTGTGACACCGCGATCACCCACCAACCTGATCGGCCGGCCGGAACTGACTGCCGGTGACGCGTAGGTGGGTCGAGGCGGCGGAGTGGTACTGGCC
>JANLTQ010000142.1:0-3707 GCA_031363005.1 Acidimicrobiia bacterium
GCCGAGCTCTCGCGTCCGCTCGTGGACCGACAACATGAGCGTGTTCACGATTCCGAGCACCGCGATCAGCTCCGAGAGCAACAACAACGCAACGAAGATGTTGAGGAACTGGTCAAGGAAGGACTGGCGTGAGGCTCCGTACTCGGCTCGCGTTTGCACGTCGACGTTCGGGAACGGGTCCCGCAACGACTTCTTCAACGCACTCGCCACCTCGGCGCCCCGACCGGGTTTCGCGGCGACGTACAGCAGCGTGTCTTGGGGCGTGCCACCGAAGGACACGTTGTAGAGCTTCTCGGACACCAAGAAGTCGATCGGGAAGGCACCCGAAAAGCGGCGGGTCTCGTAGATGCCACTCACGCGCAACGGCGTCGTGCCGAGGCGCGGGAAACGGATGTCGATCGTGTCCCCGAGTTTCACTCGGTAGTGCGCGGCTTCTTTCGCCGAGACGAGGACTTGAGTCGGATCGAGCCGGCGCGGCGTGGGGCCGTCGAACTTGAAATCGATGACGTCGCTCCACTCGGAACCGGTGATGCCGTTCACCGTCTCCTCGTTGCCCCGGATCTCGGCCTGACCCCACCGAAAGGACGCGGCGTTCTTCACTCCGGGGGTGATGAGCGCGCGGGCTCGCACGTCGGGCGAGAAGCCCGCGTACCCGGGTGCGGTGATGATCACGTCCGAGCGGACGTCGAGGAGCGCGCTGCGGGTCGATGCCTTGAGCGAGGCGCCGAAGATCGCAACCAACGCCACCAACGCGAGGCCGACCACGAGGGCCGCAGCCGTGACCGTCGTCCGCCGGGGGTTGCGCATCGCGTTCCCGCGCGCCAGCGTGCCGGTCACACCGAACAGCGTCGGCAATGGGCGGCCGACGATCGCGGCCAACGGTCGTGCGCCCAGCGGACCGAGCACCACGACGGCGATGAAAATCACGAATCCGCCGAGGAACGTGATCGCAACGGCCTGGTCCAGCGGACGAGACCCGTAGATGCCGTACGCGCCGAGTCCCACACCCGCACCGGCGATCACCATCCCAGCGATGGAGCGCCCGACGGTCGACCGCAACCGGCTCACGGTTCGCAGGTCGCCGATGGCCGCGATCGGTGGAGTCCGTGCCGCTCGGATGGCGGGGAGAATCGCCGCGAGGGCGGTGACGCCGATTCCCACGACGGCGCACGCGACCGCCGTGCGATTGAGCAACACGAGCGATCGCGCCGGAACCGGAACGCCGAGGCCCGGCAACAGCCAGAGCAGAAAGCGTCCCAAACCCACTCCGGCGGCGAACCCGACCACGGATGCGAGCACGCCCATCACCAGCGCCTCGGCCAGCACCGAACCGACGACCTGACGACCACTGGCACCCATCGCTCGGAGCAAGCCGAGCTCTCGAGTCCGTTGTGCGATCAGAATCGTGAACGTGTTGAAGATGATGAAGCCACCGATGAGCAGGCCGATTCCGGCGAACCCGAGCAACAGGTTGTTCAAGAGCGACAGGAACTCGTCGACCTGACGTTGCAGGACCGCGGCGAAGTCGGTAGAGCGGCGAACCGCGAGCGAGCCGCCCACCGACACGCGCAATCGCTGTCGGAGTTCCCCGATCGACGTGCCCGGCGCTGCCTTCACGAAGATGAAGTCGGCGAGTCCGACGGCGTCGAACGCTCGCTCCGCGGTCTTGGGGTCGAAGGCGGCCACGGTGGCGAACCCGAGGTCTTGGCGGTCCCCGAGGGCGACGAGGCCGACGATCCGGAATCGCTCGGCAGCCCCGGTGAGCAGCATCCGGACGCGATCACCGACGCGATAGCCGTTGCGTTTGGCCGTGCCCGCGTCCATCGCGACCTCACCGTCGCGGATGGGCCGGCGCCCGCTCACGATCTTGGCGGGCCCGACGGATCCCTTCCCGGCCCACGAAATGCCCAGAGTGACGGAGCCGAGCGCCTGGATCGCCGAGTTGTTGTCCTTCTTGATGAACTTGGCATCACCCAGGAGAAAGGGCGTGGCTGCCGCGACGCCGGGGACGCGCCGAACCTGCTCGGCGAGACTCGCGGGAATCCGCTGCCGGCTCGTCGCGCGGTCTCCGACCTGTGGTTTGGCGGCGACGACGAGGTCGCTGCCGGACGCGTACTGCTGGAAGATCTCGCCGAGCGACGCGTGGAGTGTGTCGGTCAGGACGTAGGTCCCGCTGACGAACGTGACACCGAGGACGATGGAGAGTGCGGTGAGGAAGAGCCGCACCTTCCGGGCCAGTACCCCTTTGATCGTCGCCCTCCACATCCGGTCCATCCTGACCGATGCTCGAGGCCGAACCCGACGCGGGTCGATGAGTTCACCTCGATTTGGATACGGTCCCGCTCGTGACCGCAACCGTTGTCGACGAGTCCCCTTCCGACCATGAGTTCCGCCTGGCGGCGCGCGCCTTCCTCGAGCAGCACGCGAAGCCGCGGCCGGTCGGAGTGTCGTCGAGCCCGCTCGGGAAGGAGATGTCGGACGAGACCGAAGCCGCGCACGTGCAGGAGTGCCGGGACTGGCAGGCCGCGCTCGCGTCGAATGGTTGGGCCGGCATCACGTGGCCGGCCGAGTACGGCGGCCGGGGTGGCACGGTCGCCCAGGCGCGCATCTTTGCCCAGGAGGAATCCCATTTCCTCGTGTCAGCCGGCGCGTTCATGGTGTCGATCGGCATGGTCGGCCCGACGATCATTCAGCACGGCACCGAGGACCAGAAGAACTTCTTCCTCCCCAAGATGCTGAACGGCGAGCACATCTGGTGTCAGCTCTTCTCCGAGCCGGGCGCGGGCTCGGACCTCGCCGGCCTGACCACTCGCGCCGAGCGTGACGGTGACGAGTTCGTCGTCAACGGGCAGAAGGTCTGGACATCGGGTGCGCACTTCTCCGACTGGGGAATGATGCTGGTGCGGACGAACTGGGACGTGCCCAAGCATCAAGGGATCACGTGGATCGCCGTCGACATGCGCTCCCCCGGTATCGAAGTTCGACCGCTCCGCCAGATCACCGGGTTCGCCCACTTCAACGAGGTCTTTCTCACCGACGTGCGGATACCGGCGGCGAACGTGCTCGGCGATGTCGACAATGGTTGGCGGATCGCACAGACCACGCTCGGCAACGAACGTCAGATGATCGGCGGCGGTGGGTCGGGCGTGAGTTTCAAGGCGATCGCCGCGCTGGCGAAGTCATCCGGCCGGACCGGCGACCCTTTGATCCGTCAGGAACTCGCTCGCTCCTACACCCGCTTCGAGATCCTGAGCTGGATCGGCCAACGGGCCAAAGCGCGCGCACAGGCCGGCCTCGCCCCTGGCCCGGAGATGTCGATCATGAAACTCGCAGCGTCCCAGCGGGTCGCGCTCGACGGCGATCTCGGCCTCATGATCGAAGGCGCCGACGGCATGCTCACCGGCACCGACGCGCCGGACGACGGAACCTTCCAACAGCTGTTCCTCAACCAGTGGTCGATTCGCATCGGCGGTGGCACCGAACAGATCCAGCGCAACGTCATCGGCGAGCGCGTCCTCGGCCTCCCGGGCGAACCCCGCCCCGACAAGACCGAACCCTTCCGCACCCTCCCCCGCAACTGAGTTCACCACTCCCGCCACTTTTGGCGTGCAGAAGTGGTGTACGGGGGCGCGTAAGGGCGCCAAAAACGTGGGTGGGCGTTTGGCTGCCCGCAACAGGGGTGAGTCGTGGTCGGGCGGGGGGGGGGG
>JANLTQ010000158.1:0-2502 GCA_031363005.1 Acidimicrobiia bacterium
CCACAGACAGGGCCTTGCAAGTAGTGCCGTGCACCATGTCCCCACGGCGTTCCTCGCCGAACTGGCCCGCACTCACGACGTCGGCCGGCCAGCCCATCAACCCGACATTCGTCGGAAGAAATGAAGGCAGACATGCACAACGCCAAAGACTCCATTCCGGCCAAGATCAACGTGCCCGGCGCCATTGCTCGCCAAGCGACGGGCTTTGGCGACGCCACGGGATTCGGCACTCTGTCGGGCGAGTACTTCTCCCTCGGTGCGGGCACCGACATCGCGCCACTGCTTGCCGGCCTTCCC
Source organism: Acidimicrobiia bacterium (assembly GCA_031363005.1). Taxonomy (GTDB): domain Bacteria; phylum Actinomycetota; class Acidimicrobiia; order IMCC26256; family JAENVU01; genus JAENVU01. The sequence continues at coordinate 298 of JANLTQ010000158.1, forward strand.
GGCGACGGGTGCCACGCGCCGCATTGGGGGTATCTGCTGTCGGGCGCCCTCATCGTCACGTATACCAATGGCGACGAGGAGCCGTGCGTCGGTGGCGACCTCTTCTACTGGCCGCCCGGCCACAGCGTGCGCGTCACGAGCGACGCCGAGGTCGTGCTGTTCAGCCCACAGCTCGAGCACACCGAAGTCATGGATCACATGCTCGCCAAGATCGCGGGCTGAGGGTCTCGCCGCGTCAGGCCGGCTCGTCGTTGGATCGCGTGGACGCATCCGCCAGCGCGCGGATGCGTCCGCGAGCGAAGTCGACGATCTCACCGTCGCCCATTGACGTGCCGCGCCGAACGGTTGCGGCGAAGACGGCTGCGCCCAGCTCGGCGCGCAGGTCATCGACGAGGAGCGCGATCCGCTCGGCGTCGGACGCTTCCATCGGGAGCGCATAGGCCGCGCCGGCTGCGCTCAATGCGCCGTGCAACGTGGCGGCGCCGTGGTGGTCCTTCAGTTGGACGAGGATGCCGAACACGTGCCGGAGCGAGAGCCACTGGTTGGCCCAGTCACTCCCGCGATACCAGAGATCGATGACGTCGGCGTACCCGGCCAGTGCTCCCCGGGGATCACCCTCGCGCGCTTGCAGTGACAGCACCTCGGTGAGCGCGAATGCCTGGATCCAGCGGTTGCCCGCCGACTCGGCCAAGTCGGCTGAGTGCTGGAGGTGGGCGTCGGCCTCCGCCGGGTCGGTGGCTTCGAGACCGAGGCCGAGCGCGTACGCGGCCTGGGCGCGTGCGGTCGGCGAACCCGACGCCCGTGCCGCGGCGAGGGACTCGCCGGCGAGCTGAGCGCCGCGGATCTGGTCACCGAGGCTCGTGTAGGAGACCGATCGCATGTACAGCGCGTGCGCGAGATGCGCGGGGCTTCCGGCGCGGGCCGAGTCGATCATCCGATCCATGAACCCGGTCCCACCGGCGGTGTCGCCTCGGTAGAACAGCGCGTTGGCGAGCGTGCGCTCGGCCAATCCGGACGTGTCCGTGCCGAGCTCGAGCGCGATGGCCATCGCTTGGTGCGCCTGGCTGATCGCCGCGTCGAGGTCGCCACGCGCGAACCGGCCGTAGGCGCCGACGGCGAGCGCAACAGGCGCGAGGGGGTGGCTCAGCGCGTCCGCGAGTTGGAGTGCGTCGTCGGCCCAGCCGACGACTTCGGCCCGCATCGTGCGGAACGAGTACTCACGCAGCGCCACCACCAGGCGGAGCGCCACGTCGACGTCGGCGTGCTCCAGCGCCCACACGTAGGCCTCGCGCAGGTTGTCGAAATCCCGGTCGATGACCGCAACGGCCGCGGCCTCATCCGGGCCCATGAGCGCCTCCGCCGATTGTTCGGCGAGCGTGACGTGATAGCGGGCGTGTCGGGACCGCACCTCTGCCTGATCCGTTGCTGCGAGCCGGTCACGTCCGAACTCCCGCAGCGTCTCGAGGAGGCGATACCTGGGGACCTCCGGGTCCATGACCTGAACCATCGACTTGTCGACGAGATCGGCGAGGACGCGCGCCACCTCGAGCGCATCCTGACCGGGGTCGACACAGACCGACTCCACGGCGTCGAGCCCGAACCCGCCGGCGAACACGCACAGACGGTCGAAGACCACGCGCTCGTCGGCATCGAGGAGGTCATAGGACCAGTCCACCAGATCCCCAAGAGTGCGGTGGCGTTCGATCATCGAGGTCTGCGCACCCTCGAGGAGGTCGAGTCGCTCGCCGAGCCGGACTGCGAGCGCGGCCGGGCTCATCACACGGATGCGGGCGGCCGCGAGCTCGATGGCAAGGGGGAGTCCATCGACGCGTGCAACAACGCTGGCGACGGCGCGCGCATTGTCCGGCGTGAGCAGGAACCCACTGCGGGCCCCGCCGGCACGCTCGACGAAGAGCCGGACCGCAGGAGCATCACCGATCTCGGCGAAGCCGGCGTCGGCGTCGGCCACGGCCAGCGGCTCGACCCGCCACACCTGCTCGACCGGCAGCCCCAGCACTTCGCGGCTGGTGCACACCACCGTGAGGTCCGCGCACTGGCCGAGCAGCCGCTCGACCACGGACGCGATCGAGGCGCGCAGGTGTTCGCAGTTGTCGAGGACGAGCAGCGCCCGCCGGCCGCGCAGGTACTCGACGAGCGATTCCTCGACCGAGAGGTACTGCCGTTGTTGGACGTCGACCCCGGTGG
>JANLTQ010000186.1:0-2041 GCA_031363005.1 Acidimicrobiia bacterium
CACGCCGGCCACGCGCACGACGTCGTCCTGCCAGTGATGGAACTCGACCATCCCCACGAGCAGCCCGAGCAGCAGGGACCCAGCCAGGTTGACTGCGGTGGTTCCCCATGGGAACGCGTGACCGAAGCGGCGTGAGAGCGCACGCTCAACGAGGTAACGCGCCGGTGCTCCGAGCGCACCCGCACTGGCGATGGCGAGCGCGATCACGTCTCGTCCTCACGAATCAGTCTCGGGGTGGCGCGCACGAGCCGCTCACCCGCGCGCGCCGCGGCGAGCGCGAGTGCGATCGAAGCGATCACGTACACCGCAGCCAGCGCGGCGTGGTCGTGGCGAACGAGTTGGACCGTCTCGACCGCGAAGGTCGAGAACGTCGTGAACCCGCCAAGGAATCCCACACCGAGCAACGGTCGCATGATGCGATCGTTCGGAGCATCGCGACCGATGGTGCCGAGCAGCGCACCGAGCAGGAACGCGCCGACGACGTTGATGAGCAGCGTCGTGATCGGAAGCGTGCCAGGGTGCACCGGGACCACGAGGCTCAGTTCGTACCGGGCGAGGGTCCCGACGGCGCCGCCGACCGCGATCAGCAGGACCGTTCGTGGATCGGCCCGCGGCTCGGCGTCCGGCATCGGAGCTGTCGGATTCAACCGCGCAGCGCGGAGATCTCCGAGCGGTTCGCTTTCTCCAGCGCGCTGTTGATCAGACCCGCGACCATGGCTCCCATGCTCTCGAATCCGTCGCCGACGGTCTTGCCCATCTGATAGCGGGCGTTGATTCCCTCGACGATGATCGCCAACTTGTACGACGCGAGAATCTCGTACCAGTCCATGTGGTCGACGGCGCGTCCGCTGACGGCGGCGTAGCGCGCGACGACCTGATCCCGCGTCATGAACCCGGCTTGGGTATTGATCGCCGCGCCGGTGGCGATGACCTGCGCATCCGCCTGGCCCCAATAGAGCAAAAAGAGACCGAGGTCGGTGAGCGGGTCGCCGAGCGTGGACATCTCCCAATCGAGGACTGCAACAATGCGGCCCGGATCGTCGAGCGCCATCATCGTGTTGTCGAGCCGATAGTCGCCGTGCACGATCGTGGGTGGCCCGCTCTCGGGCAACGCTGCCCGCAGCCGGCGCGCGAGTTCGTCGACCTCGGGCAGTTCACGGGTTTTGGAGCGTTCCCACTGTTCACCCCAGCGCCGGACCTGCCGTTCGAGGAAGCCGTCGGGTCGGCCGAACTCGGCGAGCCCTGCCTTGCGGTAGTCCACCGAGTGGATGGCGGCGAGGACGTCGACCAGCGCCTCGGACGCGCGCCGGGCATCGTCGGCGCTGAGCGATGCGAGGGCGGCAGTGTCTCGGTAGATGATGCCGTCGACGAGTTCCATGACGTAGAACGGCGCGTCGTTCACGGAGAGGTCCTCGCACATCGCGAGGGTGCGGGGCACCGGCACGTTGGTTGGCGCCAGCGCGCTCATGACCCGGTACTCCCTGGCCATGTCGTGCGCGGTCGGCAGCACGTGACCGAGCGGGGGGCGGCGCACGACCCACGTCGACGCGCCATCGGTCACCGAGTACGTGAGATTCGACCGACCGCCGGCGATCAACGTGGCCGACAACGCCGCGTCCTTCGCGCCGGGGACGTTCGCGACGAAGAACGGTCGCAGACGATCGAGATCGATGCCGTCCGGGGAATCAGTCATCTGCGAGGCTCCATAGAGCCGGGCAGACTAGCCATCACTCGCTCGAGGGCGAGGAGGTGGATGCGCTCAGGCGACCTTCGGAGTGCGCGGGGCGACGGGGACGCCGTTGCCCTTGGGGTAGCGCGCCACGCGGCCGACCGGCATGTCGACGCGGAAACCTGCGGCCGCCCGGTCTTCTTCGGACTCGCCGCCCCAGAAGCCGTACTCACGGTGCTCGCGGGCCCAGTCACGGCACGAGATGTTGACCGGGCACTCGGCGCAGACGCCGCGCGCCTTGCCCTCGCGCACGGCGCGGGCCTCCGGACGCTCGCCCGCAGGGGCGAAGAAGAGTTCGGTGCGACCTTCACA